>JACCVJ010000257.1 GCA_013698215.1 Tatlockia sp.
ACGGTACTCCCAGGTTTTTGAAGACCGCCTTGGGTTTCAACCAAATTTAAGTATTCTCGATCTGTTATTTTGTGAAGGGCCAAATGCTATTAATTTATTGACTTCTATAGATATTGAGGCGCCAACAATTCGAAAGGAAGTGAAATAAATAACTATTTAATTAAAATAGTAGAAAGTATTTGACATACCCAACTATTCCCCTTTTCGTTTTCTCTGCGTCTTAGCGCCTTTGCTTGTGCCATGCAAGTTCTTTCAAAGATAGAGAAGAAGGTGGAGACCTTCCGGCACTCTGGCAACGCTGTACAGGCGGGGTTGTCAAACCACTCTGCGCTGCTGGCTCCGTAAGGAGGTGGTGGTGAACAGTCAGAGAAAAGCCTTTGGTAAGGAGGCAGGTAAGTATTGGGGAGATGAACGAAAGTGAACAGCCGATGAAGTAACGAAATCGCTTAGTTGTGGGGCAAAACCGTCTTTTGCAAAGGAGATAGGGACAAGCACAGCGGCCACCTGAATTACTGGCTGTGCGCCCACCGTTATACAGGCAGCATGACCCCCTTACAGGCTTTGAAAGAGAACATGGGAGATCCGGGAAACAAGGGAGAAGCGATACTTCACCTGCCCCGGAAGTCGGACGAGGCCATAGTAGCGAAGAAAGGTCTGTAATGGACAAGGAGCGAAGGGCTTCGGTCATTCAAGTGAACAACAGTTAAACAACTTTAAAAGAGGATGATTTAGATGAATGTACACGTAGTTAAAACAGTACCTATTACCTACCAGATGGTAGTAGAGGCGTATGCGAAGGTAAAACAAGGCGGCAAGGCTGTAGGCATTGACGAAGAAAGCTGGACAGACTTTGAAGCAAAAGGAGCAGAGAAGCAACTGTATGTTATCTGGAATCGTATGGCATCTGGGAGTTACTTTCCACAGGCGGTAAGAGAAGTAGAGATACCGAAGAAGGATGGCAAAACCCGCAAGTTGGGTATACCCACCATACGAGACAGGATAGCACAACAGGTAGTAAAGAGATACATGGAACAGAGAATAGATGCACAGTTCCATCCACAATCTTATGGCTATCGTCCGCTAAAGAGCGCAAAGCAAGCCATAGAACAGGTAAGGCAAAACTGTCTGCAACAGGATTGGGTGTTAGACATGGATATATCAAAGTTCTTTGATGAAATAGACCATGACCTGATGCTTAAAGCTGTGGAAGCAATGCTACCTGAAAAATGGATAAAAGTGTATGTACAAAGATGGCTTCAAATGCAAGTGGTGAAAGCTGATGGAACGGTGAGAGACAGAGGAAACAAAGGCACACCGCAAGGCGGCGTAATCAGCCCTCTACTGGCAAACCTGTTTCTGCACTTTGGTCTTGACAAATGGCTGGAGCAACACTATGGGCATGTAAAGTTTGTACGCTATGCAGATGATGCTGTGGTGCACTGCCAGAATGAGGCAGAAGCCCAACAACTATTATCAGCGATAAAGCAACGGCTACACCAGATAGGATTGCGACTGAACGAGACGAAGACGAAAATTGTGTACTGCAAAGACTATCGCCGCAGGCAAAATCATGAGCAGGTACAGTTTGGATTTTTAGGCTTCAGTTTTCAGCCACGACAGGCACAAAGTAAATATGGCGAAGGCAAAAGCTTTACAGCGTTTGTGCCAGAGATAAGCAAAGAAAATCAAAAGAAGATAAGAGAGAACATCAGAGAAACCATCAACTGGCGCAACACATCGCAACCAATAGACCAGATAGCAGAGAAGCTAAACAGCAAACTGCGAGGCTGGCTAAACTATTATGAGATGTACGGTAAAAGGCAATTGCATAAAACCATGTTTTACCTTGAAACAAAGCTGCTAAAGTGGATAACAAGAAAGCACAAGCAGGGAATAAGAAAATCTCTGCATCAGCTTCAAACACTAAAACAGCAAAAGCCAATACTATTTTATCATTGGCAAAGAAAGTACGGTTTAATTATCAAAGAATGACACGAGCCGTGTGAAGGGGGACTTTCAAGCACGGTTCTGTGAGAGGCTTGCGGGTGAAACTCCCGCTTGCCTACTCGGCG
>JACCVJ010000324.1 GCA_013698215.1 Tatlockia sp.
GCTTAGTTCGCGGTATGGAAGTAACAGACACTGGAGCGGCTATTACTGTACCTGTGGGTGCGGCTACTTTAGGACGAATCTTCAACGTCTTGGGCGAACCTGTAGATAATATGGGTCCAGTCAATAACGAAGCTACTTTTCCCATTCACCGCCCAGCACCAAAGTTTACAGACTTAGAAACAAAGCCTTCCGTATTTGAAACCGGAATTAAGGTACTAGACTTGTTAGCGCCCTATCGTCGGGGTGGCAAAATTGGTCTATTTGGCGGTGCGGGTGTGGGTAAAACCGTTATCATGATGGAATTAATCAACAACATCGCTATCAATCACGGTGGTGTATCAGTATTTGCTGGCGTGGGCGAACGCACCCGCGAAGGAAATGACCTCTACAACGAGATGAAAGAGTCCGGGGTTATTAACGAGAAAAATATCGGCGAGTCAAAAATTGCCTTAGTTTACGGTCAGATGAACGAGCCACCCGGAGCAAGAATGCGGGTTGGTTTGACTGGTCTAACAATGGCTGAATACTTCCGCGATGTCAACAAGCAAGACGTATTGCTATTTATTGATAACATCTTCCGGTTCGTACAAGCAGGTTCAGAAGTATCGGCGCTACTGGGTCGTATGCCTTCGGCGGTAGGATACCAGCCAACTTTGGCTAAAGATATGGGTGACTTGCAAGAGCGGATTACTTCTACTAAAGAAGGTTCGATTACTTCAATTCAAGCGGTGTACGTTCCCGCCGACGACTTCACAGACCCCGCACCAGCGACTACCTTTGCTCACTTAGACGGGACAACGGCACTTTCTCGCGGTTTGGCTTCTAAAGGTATCTACCCCGCCGTAGATCCTCTAGATTCTACTTCTAATATGTTGCAAGCTAGTGTAGTTGGTGAAAAGCACTACAACTTGGCGCGGAAAGTGCAATCAACTTTACAGCGTTATAAGGAATTGCAAGACATTATTGCAATTTTGGGCTTAGATGAATTGTCTGAAGACGATCGCCTAACCGTAGGTAGAGCGCGTCGCATTGAACGCTTTTTATCGCAGCCTTTCTTTGTAGCTGAAGTATTTACAGGTTCTCCGGGCAAGTACGTGAAGCTAGAAGACACGATCAAAGGCTTTGAGATGATTCTAGCAGGTCAACTAGATGACCTGCCAGAGCAAGCATTTTACATGGTCGGCGGCATCGACGAAGCGATCGCTAAAGCTGAAAAACTCAAAGGCTAAAGGCAATAGATAAGGGAGAAATATTCTTCCTTAGCTCCCTTTTTTTGTCTCACTTACAATCACCTATTTCCTATGACATTAACTGTTCGTGTAGTTGCTCCAGATAAGACCGTCTGGGATGCTACGGCTGAAGAAGTAATCCTGCCTAGTACCACTGGTCAAGTAGGTATTTTGAGCGGACACGCGCCGCTATTAACTGCCTTAGATACTGCCGTAATGCGAGTTCGTCCTAACTCTAATCGTGAATGGATTGCGATCGCATTAATGGGCGGTTTTGCCGAAGTTGAAAATAATGAAGTCACTATTTTAGTTAATGGTGCCGAACGTGGCGATACTATTAATTTAGAAACTGCCCGGACTGCTTATACTCAAGCTGAAGCTAAGTTGAATCAACTAGCAAATGCTAATCGCCAAGAGCAAATTCAGGCAAATCAAGCCTTCAAACGCGCCCGCGCCCGGTTTCAAGCGGCGGGTGGAATGGTTTAAATAGTTTAAAAAAACTTTGTTCAAACTCCTCCAACAATTGCTAGTTAGAGGAGGTTTTTAATTTAAGAACCGCCCATCCTACACTCTTTTGGGGTTGCGATGGGCGGTTTTGGCTGTTGTTATTTAGGTTGGGTCAATTCTGGCAACCAGTAACAATAATAAAACCAGTAATTTCTTAAAAGTAGCTATTAGGCGCTACCTGTAAAAGCAATTTCAGGAAATTTTAATTGGGCTTCAGCAATGGGTCGCTTTCTACCTTCTTCTTGCCAGTAATTGATTACTTCGGTAGCTTGATTGAGTACAGAGACTCGATCTTGTTCGGCTATCCAGTGTTTTGCTTCCATTTCGCTTTTTAGTTCTTCCCACGCATCATTGCGGGGCCAAAAAAAGTAACGAGTTAACGGGCTAGTTCCTTTTCCAACAATTTGATCTACTGCTAGGGCTACGTTTTCATCCAACCACAGAACTTTTAATATAAACTTGGTCAAATCTTACCTCCGCTTGTTTGTACTGGACTTGCTTAAAACCGTGCGATCGCTTATTGTAGCTCAATATCAATTTCTCTGCCCCGTAAGGTATAAATATTTTGACAAGTGCGATCGCAATTTTTGATATTGATGGGGTTGTCCGCGATGTCGGAAATTCTTATCGTCGGGCTTTAGCGGACACGGTAGAACGTTTTACGGGTGGGGTTTATCGTCCTACAGAATTAGATATCGATACCCTCAAATCCGCAGGAGTTTGGAATAACGATTGGGAAGCTTCTCAAGAATTAATTTCCCGTTATTTTCGCTCTCAAGGAAACCCAATTGAGACAGACTACCAAGAAATTGTGGGTTTTTTTCAATCTCGTTACCGAGGCGAAGATGCTAATAATTGGACTGGTTACATCTGCAATGAACCTCTTTTACTTCAACCGGGTTATTTAGCAGAACTAACTAATGCTGGCATTCCTTGGGGCTTTTTTAGCGGTGCAACTCGCGCCTCTGCGAACTATGTGTTATCAAAACGCCTGGGTTTGCAGTCTCCTTTACTAATTGCGATGGAAGATGCCCCTGGTAAGCCCGATCCTACCGGACTTTTCGCCGCAGTAGAGCAGTTAGAACAAAAACATAGTCTTGACAAAATACTGCCTGTAGTGTATGCAGGCGATACTGTAGGCGATATGTATACGGTAGAAAAAGCGCGTAGTCTTTTTCCTCAAAGACAATGGATTGGTGTAGGCATTCTCCCACCTCACGTCCAAACCACAGAACAACGCCGTAGTGATTATACCAAAACTCTAATAACGGCGGGAGCGGCAATTGTTTTTAATAACGTCCAAGAACTTACACCCGCCGAGATTTTGCAGTTAGTATTACTGTAACTTCTGGAACTTTTCTAAAGCTGCAACCATTTTTGACGGCCAACGGCGCACTTTAACTACCCAGTCTAAATCTTTGTAACGTTTGTCTAGTCCAACCGCCGCAACCCAGTTACTTTCGGCTTCGCCTTGGTTGCCTTGTTCCCAATAAGCGGCGGTTAAAGCCGCTCGCATATCAGCGAAATTAGGGTATTTGCGGACTATATTTCTCATGTTACGGATAGCTTCATTAGTTTGACCATCTTGATACAGAGCAATCGCATAATTGGCTCTTGCAAAGGCAAAATTGGGTGCTAAATCAGCCGCAGTACGGTAGTCGGCGATCGCTTTATCCCAATTTCCTAAACCTGCTTGGGCATTACCCCGGTTGTTATACGCCATCGCGTCTTTAGGATCGAGTGATAAAATTTTGTTGTAATCGGCAATCGCTTCATCCCACTTTCCCAAACCTTCCAAAGCTGTACCGCGATTGAGATAGGGATCTGTAGCAGTAGGTGCAAGTTCGATTGCTTTATCAAAATCAGAAACCGCATCAGTTAATTTATTTTGACTAATGCGCGCGTTTCCCCGATTGCTTATGGCGGCGGGGTTGTCGGGAAATTGCTCGATAATTTCTGTCCAATAAGTTTCGGCGGTGGCAAAATCTCCAGCATTGGTAGACTTAATTGCTTTTTGAGCTAAAGTGTCTAGCTGTTGCAGTTGTTCGGGTGTGGGTTTGGTTTGCGCCAATGCGCGATCGCTGTAGCCAAATAATAGCGATACACAAAGTAAAACAATCGAAATTAAACGCATCATAGTAACGATAACTGTTGATTTGGAGGGGTAAAACCCAAGTGTTTGTAAGCGGCGGCGGAAGCAATTCGTCCGCGAGGAGTACGATTTAAGTAGCCAATTTGCATTAAATACGGCTCGTACACTTCCTCTATTGTCTGCGTATCTTCCCCTGTTGCAGCAGCCATTGTCTCTAAACCTACTGGGCCACCGTTAAACTGTTCGATCATCACGCTTAACATCTGTCTATCTGTCCAATCTAAGCCGCAGGGATCGACCTGGAATAGCTCTAAAGCTTCGGCTGCTATGGTTTGATTGATTATTCCGGCGTTTTTGACTTGGGCGTAGTCTCGCACCCTTTTTAACAATCTGTTGGCAATTCGAGGAGTTCCGCGCGATCGCCTAGCGATTTCTGCTGCGCCATCGTCGGTAATGGGGGTTTGCAATAGTTGGGCGGTGCGTAAAACAATCAAAGTTAGTTCGTCATGGGCGTAGAAACGCAGGCGTTGAATTAAACCAAAGCGATCGCGCAAAGGTGAAGATAGCGCCCCTATCCTCGTTGTTGCCCCTACTAACGTATATTTTGGTAGTGGTAGAGAGCGAGTTTTGGCACTGGAACCTTTACCAATAGTTATATCTAAGCGAAAGTCCTCCATTGCTGGATAAAGTATTTCCTCTGTCATCCGCGATAACCGATGAATTTCATCAATAAATAAAACATCGCCAGGCTTAAGACTATTTAACAGCCCAACGATATCTCGCGGACGTTCTAAAGCTGGCGCGCTGGTAATTTTGCAGTCTACCCCCATTTCTGAAGCTAAAATCAGCGACATGGTGGTTTTTCCCAGTCCTGGAGGGCCGTATAGTAGTAAGTGATCTAAGGTTTCGTTTCTCCCCAGAGCGGCTTTTATGGCAATGTCGAGAACTTCTTTTAGCTCTTTTTGTCCAATATAATCAGCAAAGCGATGAGGGCGAATGGTGTCTTCTTGCTTGCCTTTTTCGTCGGCGGTAACTTCGGGTTTTAGTAAAGGTTGAGATACAGGGCGATCGCGTTTTACAGGTTCAGAGCGCTTTTTATGGGGTTCGTTTGGATCTTGTTTTGAAGAAATAATTGCCATATTGCCAGCTATGAGCCTTTTTTAGCTTGATTAGGGTGCAATAAAAAATTTTGCTTAGTGAATATAATTAGAGTCTTTAAATATTATGCTTGCCAAAAGAATTTTACCTTGCTTGGATGTCAACGCCGGACGAGTAGTTAAAGGAGTTAATTTTGTCAATCTCATCGATGCTGGCGATCCGGTGGAACTTGCCAAGGTTTACAACGAAGCTGGGGCGGATGAATTGGTATTTCTGGATATTACGGCAACTCATGAAGGACGAGACACAATTATTGATGTCGTTTACCGAACTGCGGAACAGGTTTTTATCCCCTTAACTGTTGGTGGTGGTATTCAATCATTAGAACATATTAAAAATTTGTTAAGGGCGGGAGCCGATAAAGTTAGTATCAATTCCGCCGCCGTGCGCCAACCAGACTTAATCAACCGCGCTAGCGATCGCTTTGGCAATCAGTGTATTGTTGTCGCCATTGATGCTAGACGCAGACAAGATCCGACAAATCCCGGCTGGGATGTATACGTACGCGGCGGACGAGAAAACACAGGGGTAGATGCTTTACTTTGGGCAAAAGAACTCGAACAACGTGGCGCTGGTGAGCTATTAGTTACAAGTATGGATGCTGATGGTACGCAAGCCGGGTATGACTTAGAATTAACACGCCAAGTCGCATCTTCGGTACAAATTCCTGTGATCGCCTCTGGTGGTGCGGGAAATTGCGAACATATCTATCAAGCACTTACTGAAGGCAAAGCAGAAGCGGCGCTACTTGCTTCATTGTTACATTACGGTCATCTTAGCGTTGCTCAAATCAAAAATTATCTGCGCGATCGCTCTTGTCTTGTTCGGGCAGCTTGACAAAATCCCCCTTTCTGCTGATTTATTATACTTATGTTAAGCTAGGTTAATAAATTTAAATTTCTTTATATATGCTTGTTTCTATATTAGTTTTTGATGTGGCGCTGGTGGCGTGGTCGCTGCACCTCATGGATGCGGCAGTACAGAAGCGAGAATTTTCTTTAATGTTAGCCGGAACTTTAGTTGCTTTTTCGGCAGCAGCAATGCTGGTAGTTTATTTTTTGATGCACAACTGCCTCAATTATTTAATGAATATTAATTAATAATCTAAGAATTTTTATTAAAAGCCTTGACAAATAAATAATTAAGGAGAGATAATAGCAAAGGACTACAAGGGGTTATAGCTCAGTTGGTAGAGCACCTCCATGGCATGGAGGGGGTCTGCGGTTCGAATCCGCATGACTCCACTTAGACATTGATTAATTTTAGATATTCTGCATAGGAAAGCAGGATTATTCATCATTAGTTACCTAGGAAAACTAACAATTTCAAAGGATCTATCATGACAATTGCCGAAATTGCAAATTATGCTCAGACAAGTGCCGAAAAGCTAGGTATAGACAAATTTGATATTTACGGCTCCTCGGTGGATGAAACCAGCGTTCAAGTAGATACTGGAGAACCAAAGCAAGTTAAAGCCTCAAATCGTTCTAGTGTAATGGTCAGGGTTTGGAATAAGGACAATACAATGGGAGTGACCAGCACCACCAATGTAGACCCTAAAGGACTAGAATTAGCTTTAAAAACTGCTTACGAAGCCAGCTTTTTTGGAGTTAAAGACAACATTCCCGATTTTAGCCCCGAAGCAACTACGCCTCTTAGTAGCGAAACTCAAGAAACTGCTCCGCAAGTGCCTGTATCAGAACTGATTGAAACCCTAGTTAAAGCTGAGAGCGAACTATTATCGGCTCATAGTGCGATTTCTGGAGTACCTTATAATTCTCTTGCCCAACGAGATATTAATCGATTTTATCTCAATAGTGCGGGGGCTGTTCGCAATGAAGCTCGTTCTTATACCTCCATTTATCTTTACACCAAAACCGAGCAAGAAGGCAAAAAAACTCGCAGTGCGGGAGCTTTTCGCATTAGTCGCAGTCTTCCTAAACTTGACATTCCTGCTTGCTTAAAAGAAGCTACAGAAAAAACAATTAGCCATTTAAACTACGAAAAAGTTAAAACGGGCAAATATCAAGTAGTTTTCTCACCCGATGCTTTTTTGAGCTTAATAGGGGCATTTTCTAACCTTTTTAACGCTCAAAATATTCTCGACAAGCAAAGCCTTTCAACTCCCGAATCTTTAGGAAAGCAAATCGCCTCGCCTTTGCTTTCCTTTGCTGATGATGCTTTGCATCCTGATAATGTAGCGACAGAAACCTTTGATGGTGAAGGTACGCCCACACGAAGATTGCCAATAATTACTGATGGCGTGTTGAGCAACTTTATGCACAGCGCGGGTACAGCCAAACGCCTAAACGTTCAACCTACCGGACACGCTAATATCGGCGCAAAGGTATCGGTTAGTCCTCACTTTTACCACGTTTTTTCCGCCGCGACGCAAGGGCAAGAATATAGCTTAGATAGCGCCGAAAACGTCATATTTATCGACAACTTGCAAGCCCTTCATGCGGGAGTAAAAGCCCTACAAGGCTCTTTCTCTTTGCCTTTTGACGGCTGGATTGTAAATAACGGCAAGCTAACGAGTATTGAATCGGCAACAGTAGCTGGAGATATTTTAGAACTGTTCCAATCGATTATTTATATTGAAAAGGAAGCAGAGCTAACTCCTGGCGGCGTTTGTCCTAGAGTTTGGGTTGATAATCTATCAATTACCGGAGAATAATTATAAAACAAATGCAAGAGACGTTGCAATGCAACGTCTCTACACTACCTTAATGTTCAGTTGGGGAAGCCGCTAACTGGTTTGTAGGGCTATTATCCGCGAAAGATTGCCAGTTATCTAAAACGTCTTTCAAACAACTAGCTATGGGGACAGCAATTAGTAATCCTAGTAATCCCGCCACTTTTGTTCCTACAGCCAAAGCCGCGACAATTCCCACCGGACTTAAACCTGTAAAACTTCCCAGTAGCCGAGGCGCGATCGCTTGATCAATAGTTTGATCGACGATTACCGCTACCACTATAGTTTTTACTCCGAGCCAAAAGTCATGAGAAGCTACCAGCAGGCTAACTAAGCTAAAACCCAACACATCGCCAAAGGGAATTAAAGTTAGTACGGCGATCGCTAATCCAAAAACTAACCCAAAGGGAACTTTTAAGATCAAAAACGTTGAAGTCATTGCTACCCCAACTAAACACGCTAAAGCTATTTGGGCGACAAAGTAGTTTTGAAAGTTTTGCTGGAGAGATTGTTGGATAGCGATCGCAACTTGCGGCGGCAACCACTTGAATAAGTATGCCCAAATCCTTTCTCCGTCTAATAATAGGTAAAAAGCCAAAACTATAGTTAGCACCACCTCAGAAACGCTATCAACTGCCCCAAGTGCCAAACTTACAAAGTTTTCTGCCACTGATTGCAGTTCCTCCGGCAAGCGATCGGTTAGTTGAGTTGCTAGTTGATTAAAATTGATTGGTAAATTCCGCGCTGCTGCCCAATTGTTAAGACTTTTTAGTTCTTGAGTCCCCGACTCAATCCATTTCGGTAATAGTAGCAAGCTTTCGTTAAATTGCTCTAAAAAAATTGGGATTAAAGTAATACTCAGAGCAATCAAAAAGGCTACACTAACTAGAAAAACTAATACAACGGCATAAGTACGTTTAATCTCCCGTTGCTCAAGAAACTGCACGGGATAGTTTAATACAAACGCCAGCACCGCCGCCAAGACAAAAATAGTCACCAGTGGTTGAAAGTATTGAATAACTTGCAGCAAAAGCCAACCATTAAACACAATTATAGGCAAAGGCAAGCCCAGTTTTAACCACCGATCGACTTTAGGAGAAACTGTCATTTATATTCGTAATCGCATCTATATCACCCTATCTCGTTTAGCTGCTAAACGATAATTTCTAATTGCAAATTATTTTTACACTTGTACTATGTTGTTAGAGATTGGCAAAAATTTCGTCGTAAATGTCATTTTCACTACTTAACCAACTTTGATAAGCATGAGAGATTTCGCTAGAAATAATATGGCTATGGTTATTTATTATTGACTAAGCCAAAGGTAATAAAATTGCTAACTGCTGGCATTTGCTCAACTAAATTGAGCATTTTTTCTCGAATATTCATTGTCTTTGTCACTTTAGAGAAAATTACTCACTTCTGGTTAAAAAGCCATTAAAGGCTTGACCTCAAACAACCTATTCTTCTACAGTCTTATTAGCCTTACTTGCACGTTCTTCTGCATTTGCCATTACTTCAGCCATGTTTTCTACCATCTCCCCAGGGTACTTTTCTAACACTTTGGTAGATAAAGAAATTCGTCCTTTGGCTTCGTCTAAATCGATAATTACCGCCTTAAGTATTTGTCCTGGTTGAAACAATGGTGACAAAGACTCAATGAATTTTTGGCTAATTTGTTTAATGTGCAGCAAACCGCTTACACCTTCTAAATCGACAAACATTCCAAAAGGCTTAATTCCCGTAATTTTTCCTTCTACCAATTGACCAATCTCTAATTGGCTAAAACTAGCCGAACGAGTTGCCAAACGATTAGAAAGTACCAGTTTATTGTTGCTCAAATCGACTTCTAAAAAACTAGCACTTAAAGTTTGACCTTTTAAGCTGTCTAAATTCTCTCGTTCTATAAGGTGCGATCGCGGAATAAAGCCCCGTACTCCCTGCACATCTACCGTTACGCCGCCCTTATTTACCCCCGTTACTCGCACTTGCATAGTTTGGCTATTTTCTTGCATCTCTGCAAGACGTTTCCAAATTTGCTGAACTTCTAACTGGCGGCGAGAAACGGTAACTTGACCGTCTGCGTCTTGCTCTTTAATAATTACAAACTCTAATTCTTCTTGCAACGGCAACATTTCGCTTAAATCTGTTACCGGACGCAAAGAAACTTCTTCGCTAGGAATAAAAGCCGCCGATTTGCCGCCAATATCTACATAAGCGCCATTATTTTCATACTGAAACACTTTGCCCTTAATAGTTTGCCCATTTTGAAACTGAAAATCTTGTTGTTCGAGGGCTTTGGCAAAATCATCCATTGAAAAGGCTGATTCGGTGGCGGGAGTAGATTTTGATTTAGAGTTCATAACATTAGCTCGT
>JACCVJ010000293.1 GCA_013698215.1 Tatlockia sp.
CTATTCGCGCTTTGGTAGCCAGTAACACCAACATTCCTACAGAAGTTTTGAGTGAGCTAGGGATTGCTTAATCGAGTTTCAAGATTTGATACGGAATGCCCCCTAAGAACTTTTAGCAGTATTAATCCTTAGGAAGTTTATAAGCGTCTGAATCAGAAGCACGGGAGTAAAGGGGGCTTAGGGAATGGTGGTACTTTTATTCACATTGACTTGCGTAGTTATCGGGCGCGTTTTTCGTATGGAGCTTAAACCAACTTTCATACTGACTTTTTGTATTTTTTCCATTTCCATGAACTTATCCCACTAACATAGAAATCTGAGCTAGAATCAGCATAAAGCTGAAACAAAACAAAGAAGAAGAGAAAATGGCAGGTAGGTTTGAAGGATTGAGCGACTTGGAATGGAAGTTGTTTGAAGACTTGCTATCTCAACCCGCAGAAAAAAGAGGGCGTGGAATGCCACACGTACCGTTTCGTAAGGTATTGAATACCCAGCTATACGTGTTGATTACTGGTTGCCGATGGTGCGACATACCACAAGGCGAACAATGGGCATCAAAGAGTTCTGGCCATCGGTGGCTGAAGCGGTGGTATGAAGATGGCACTCTGGAGAAACTAAAACAAAGAATTCTGGCAATGGCAGAGGAAAAAGGCATGATTGACTGGAAGTATGGAGCCGTTGATGGCTCTTTTTCTCCCTGGGAAGGGTGGCGGTGAGGGTGTAGGTTATGGCTACAAGGGCAAAGGTATTCTCATCCATAGCATAACAGAGGCCAATGGGATGCCAGTAGTAGCAACTACTACCCCTGCCAATGGTGATGAGAGGCAGCAAGTCTTGCCGATGCTAGCTCAAATTCGATTAGCGCTCGCGTAAACGCGGCAATCCTCAGCGTCGCCCTAAAACTCTTGCGGCGGATATTGGCTACGATGCCCGATGGTTGCGTAAGAGCCTCCGTACTAAAGGTATTCGACCACAGATCAACAAACGACAGTTCAGAGGTAAAAAGCTCAAGGGCAGATCAATCAAGAAAATTGTACCCAGGTATCAGCAGGAGCGCTCTTTCGCCTGGTTTCAACGCAAGTATAGAAGACTCGTTGTTCGATGGGAACGCCTGAAAGTATGTTTTGATGCTTTCCTTCTCCTAGCTTGTTCCTATATTTGGTTTCCGAAGTTAGTGGGATAGAGTCATAAGATATATGAAATTCTTTATGGCATTTTCTGCATAAAGTAACACCATTGGCAAGCTCGAATCTTAATTGAGGGTGCTTGTCCCACCCATCTAAGTGATGAGCTATTAAACTACCTCCCAATTGTTTACAAATTTGACAAGTATATTTGTCTTTTTCAAAAACCGAATTACGCCATTCACGGGTTTCTGGAAAATGCCTTCGTTTTAAACGGTCTTTTTCGGTCAGTTCAGAGTTCCAATTGTAGTGTTTTTCACCTCTGTTATTATTGCCCCAGCATTTACGGCAACGCTTACCTGCACGAAAATTCATAACATCTGTAGAACCTTTGTGACCGTTAGGGCAAACATAATCAAAACTTTGTTTTGTCAAAATCAAAACTTTGTTTTGTCAAACTTTTAAGATATTTTGGTGGGCTTACTTTGTAGTTTTCTATTTCAAAAATAGCTACAACTTCATTGAAAGTTAAGCTGTTATCTACCGCCATACATTGCATACAACCAGGTTTTCCAAGCCAGGTTTTCGTTTGATGACCGCGTTTACACAAAACAGTTATAGGCTTGTTTGTACCAGAATAGTCACCGATAAGTTCATAACCTATATTTGATAAACGTTCAGCTACACTTTCTTTGGATAATCGGTTATGTGGAATTTTGCACTCCTTACAAAGATTGCTCAATATATCTAAACGCTTTGTAGTTAAATGCCCTTTAGAACAAACTATATCGGCTCTAAGCTTTTTGCCGTCTTCCCAATACTTCACAAGTAAGTAGCCGTTAGTCGATGCCAGTTGAGCTATATCTTTAAAAGAACGTCTAGGTCTAGGCATAGTTGTAGTTTTAAGAGTTAATTTTGTGGCTTAAGAAGCTACAAAATGTTTGATTTGCGAGGCTAGCGGGCGCGGTGGGCTTATGGGAATGCTTAGGCGGCGGTTAGGGCGATCGCCCTCTGACTTGGATCCTACCCCCACTTTTCCCGATCGCAGTCGTCCGTTAGCCTGATTAATTTTTGCCGCTATATCTACGTCGTGCCTAAAACGTGCCTAATTTTCGGGGTACATTTACGACTATTAACAACCCCGCAAATGTTTGATAAACCCGGGTTTTAAAGTAATTGTTGAGATAGTAAAACAAGGCGACACCCGGATTTGAACCGGGGATAAAGGTTTTGCAGACCTCTGCCTTACCACTTGGCTATGTCGCCGCTCGTCAATAAGTGCGATCGCTATAATAACAGATTATGCTCCCAAATTACGATGGCTCCCCTACTGGACGAATAATAGCGGGAGTAGTTGTTTCTTTTGCTTGAAAAATTGCCTTTAAAGCTTGGTCTAAGGTTTCTGCCATCACAATCCGGTTTTCGTAAGCAACAACAACTCTAACTAAAGTTGGTAAGCTGTTTTGCTCAGCCTCTAAATAAATTGGCTCTACGTACAGCAAAGATTGCTTAATAGGGACAATCAACAAATTGCCTTGAATAGCTCTAGATCCTTGGCGGTTCCATAGGGAAATTTGCTGCGAAATTACTGGATCTTGATTGATTCGCGCTTCAATTTGCTCAGTTCCATAAACTAATTGCTGTTTGGGAAACTCGTAAAGTAACAACTTACCGTAGTTTTCGCCGTCGGAACGCGCTGCTAACCAAGCAATTAAGTTGGTGCGTTGTTTAGGAGTATAGGGCAGTAGTAAAATAAATTCTTCAAAAGGTGCATCAGGCAAGCTAGTAATTAAGTAATAAGGCTCTACTAATTTGGGTTTATTCCTGTAAACTTCATTAGGTATCTGCCACTGATCTTCTCGATTGTAGAAAACTTGGGCGTCGGTCATGTGGTAAGTCATTAACCGCTCCGATTGAATATTAAAGAAGTCTACCGGATAGCGTAAATGGCTACGGAGCGTTGCCGGCATAGCGCTAAGAGGCTTGAATAATCCTGGAAATAGCTGCTGCCAAGTAGTAATAATTGGATCTTTTGGATCGGCAATATAAAAGTCAACGGAGCCATCATAAGCATCAATCACAACTTTAACTGAGTTGCGAATGTAATTAATTCCTTGACTGCCTCGATCTGAATAAGGATAGCGATCGCTTGTGGTATAAGCATCAACTACCCAGTATAAATAATTGTCCTCTTGCTTTAGAGTTTTGGTATCTGCTACTACTAAATAAGGATCTCCATCGTATTGTAAAAAAGGAGCAATTTCTCGAATCCGTTGATTAATATTGCGCCTAAATAATACTTTGGTGTCAGGCAAAAAGTTTCGCGTTAGTAACATTTGCCAATCGTTTAAGTATCTAGCAAACAAACTTTTGCGCCAAAAGGAACCGATATTAATTCCCCCTCTACCATCGTAAGTGTTGTAAACATTGTCGTTGCCACTGGGATAGTCTAATTCTTGAACTTTAGTCCCTGTCATCACGTAAGTATTAGCTATCTCTCCATAATAAATCCGGGGTTGTCCGATGGGAATACTAGCGCTAATAGCGGCGCTAGAAGTGTCTAGAGCGGTAGCGCCGCCGATATCTTTAATAAAGTAATCAGGCAATCCACTAGGGGCTACAGTGTTTACTGGGCTGAGGGTAAAGCCATAGCCGTGAGTATAAATTAGACGCTTGTTAACCCAGGTTTTGGCTTGTTGCGGTACGGCGCTATAATCTAATTCTCGTGCAGCAATAAAAGTCTGTCGCTTTTGGGAAGCTGTGGAATCAGATTGTAGGGTGTAGCGATCAATATCTGCGTCAGGAAACTTATAGTACAGGCGGATTTGTTGTAACTGGCGATTACTATCTAGTAAGGGCTTGCGATCCCATAGGCGGATATTGTTAATAGTAAGCTCGTTAGCTTGAATATCTGCGTAAGTTAGTGTGTCTTGAGGATTGAAAGAGCGACTTTCAATGTTTTCTAAGTCGAAAGCTTGTCTAGTTAAAGCTATACTCCGCTCTATAAAGGGGCGCTCTCTAGCAAGTTCGTTGGGTTGAACGATTAAGCGCTGTACTACTGTCGGAAGTATTAAATCAGTACCGATCGCCATTGTGGCATAAAGTCCTAATATATAAGCTATAAAACTTGACTTTTTGGCGATAGCGCCAGCGCGCTTGCAGAGCATCGCACCCGTCAATAACAATATAGCGATCGCTATCCCCATTATACTTAGCAGTGTATAACCTCGCAGTTGAATTGCAATGTCTGTATAGCTTGCGCCGTAAGCAACTCCCCGCGTTGAATACAATAATTCGTAGCGACTTAGCCAATAGCTAAAGGCAACTATCAACATCAAACTGCTACCCAAAACGAATAAATGTTGTCGCTGCTGGCGAGAAAATCCGCGAAACCTTCCTTCACTCAAACTATCTCCCGATAGTAAATAGGTAATAGCTACAGCAATTAAACCGTATAAACCTAATCCTACTAGCCAAAATTCTCCCAGTCTCCAAATTGGCAGAGTAAATATATAAAAGCTGATATCTGTGTTAAATAAAGGTTCAAGACTGTTAAAAGCTGTAGGATGCAGATATTGCAGTAGGTTCGCCCAGTGTGCAGATAGAACTAAACCCATAATCGCACTGAGTAAGAGCGCGATTACTTTTAACAATAATTGGGGATATATTAACAGTGCGACTTCACTGCTCAATAACAAACCAATTGTCAAGCTTTGATTACTTAATTGCTGGCACATTTGCCAGACTGATTCTAGAGTAAATAAGGGTGGAATCGGCGGCGAGATATTGGGTAAGCTAAAGTTAATCGGCTGCCAGTAACTCCAAGCAACTTTGCTGTAGTGAAATAATAATAAAGCTACAAGTAAGTTTAATCCCAGTATTCCCGGTAATAGCCAGTTTAATTTAATAGTGGGCTTCTTTACTCCTACCAACACCTGCGATTGTTGAGAATATTTTAGTCGCTGGGCGATTTCTAAGTTTCCGACTAAGTAGAGCGCCGTTATACTACTTGCGGCTATCCATACTAAAGCTTGCGCCATTAGCCGCAACTGCAACACTTGTAAGTAGCCAACTTCTTGAAACCAAAAAAATTCTGCCCCTATTTGTGCCAGTATTCCCCATAGTAACCACAACCCTATCAATAGGCTGATTATTTGCAAGCCCCGTTTCCAAATCACAGCTTTTTTATATTGGCTTAAGCCTGAGCTACACTTTATATCGTAGTAATTTTAGGATTATTTACTTAACTATTTTGCTGCGCTCGAATATAAAAGTAATATTTTGACGGTTAGAATTAAGTTAAGTTTATATTTATTGCTATAATTTTCAACTCCAGCGTGTTTAATTATACAAAACATCCAAAGCAAGTTATTGATTTGGGGAGATGTATAAAATTGGAAATAAAGTATATTTAGTAGGGTGAGAACTTGCAAAGCTCGAATATTTTTTAACTCCAGTGAATGGACGGGTAAAAATAGGTAATTCAAAATTATATAGGTAGGTATTAAGCATTTAAAGGTAATTAATATGGATAGTGATAAAATTATTGAACAATATTTAGCAGATAAGAATAATGATGTTGCTCAGACACCTCAGAGGGATCTAAAAGTAGAAAATGTAAAGCCTCTAGGGGGAGTTTCATCAGATTCTATTATGTTAGGGGGAATTGTTGGTTTTGTTATATGTTGGGTAGCTATCTTTTTGATGCTGTCAAAGAGAGTTAGACTTGCGCGCAAAGAGATTGCTGTTAATATTAAAAGTTTAGAGAAAATACCCTGTAAAAACTGTAATTTTTACTCTAACGATCCTCATCTTAAATGTGCAGTAAATCCTTCTAGCGTGATGACAGAAAAAGCAGTAGATTGTTTGGACTACTGTGCTAAAGAAAATAAATTGTTTTGATTGAAAAAGCTAAATAAAAAATAGCATTTAATTAGTTCAAGCGGCTTGAAAATAGGATGAATAGATTTTACTTCTTACCGACGATAAGACCTTAGTACAATTAAAAAGTTTCGGAAATTGAAATTTCTAGGATCGATTCTTAAACCCGAACGATCCACAGCTTTATGGGTAGTAATTCGAGCCTCAGAGACGCTACTTTGAGCAATTAACCAAGCGAGAGAATTGTACTGCATTTGGGTATAACCACTATGACTTTTACTGTTATTTCGACCGTCTGGCGGTGTTTCAAAAGCAACATGATAAGCAAAGTTGTTAACTGAGGGAGGAAACTGTAAATGCGTCTTGACAGTTTCAATGCCATTTGCACCCCTAAATACAGAATTTCCTGCCCCAAAAGCGCGAAACTCTCGCGGTACTATATAAATAACTGTTCCATCTAACTTAATTAAAGTGTGATAGCTAACTTGAGCATTTTCATTAGTATGAGGAGTTTGAAAATTATTTATAGCGCTGGTAGCAGAATTAACAGTTTCATGAATAACTATAATGGGTTGATTATTTACTGGTCTACCATTCACATCTTGAGAAAAACGCTGTCCGTAGTTGTTAGGATGCGCCCAGCTAATCTCGTACTTAGGTTGATAACTTGCTACAAACTCAACTTTATTGATTTGTCTACTTGGTATAGTATTAGTAACTTTTTGTGGGGGGATAATTGGACTTGCAATATTATTAGGTATAGCTGGCATTGATGTGACGGCTAAGTTTTCTTGGGGCTTGGTTTGCCCGATAATTACCACAATAATTAAAGCTGCAAGCTGGGGAAGAATTAATAATCCTCTAACGATCCAAACATTACCCCTCATATTTTTATTTTTTAAATACAACAAACATTATTATAATGGGTTCTATATTTGCTCTGAGATTTGCCCAGCGCGGATGGTAAGAACTTGGGAAGATTTTAACCACTGAGCGTCAAAAGAACCGAGATGTGTAGTAGTGATTAGAGTTTGAAATCTGTCTTGGATAGCATCAAGTAGTTGATTTTGACGGTTTAAATCTAATTCTGCTAAAACATCATCAAGTAATAATAAAGGGGGTTCTCCAACTACTTCTTCAATCAATTTTAATTCTGCAAGTTTAAGTGCTAGAACTAATGTACGTTGCTGACCTTGAGAACCATAAGACCTAGCGGGAGTTTGATTAATAATTAGCTCAATTTCGTCGCGGTGAGGGCCAACTAAAGTACTACCTTGATGCTGTTCAGCGATTTCTCTAGTGGCAATTTTGGCTAAAAAAGCTTGCTGTACTTGCTCTGGTTCATTTTGTTCTAAAGATATATTTGGCGCATATTGGATTGCTAAAATTTCTGTACTGCCACTAATGCTAGAGTGCCAAGCTTGGGCAATAGGTGCTAATCTTTCTACAGCACGCGATCGCCTTCTAGTAACTCTAGAACCTGAAACCGCTAACTGCACGTTCCAAAGCGCTAATTCTTGTTCGTGGCTTTTAATGCCCAATTCTTGAACTTTCTTTAAAAAAGCATTGCGCTGTCGTAATACTTGGTTGTATTGCTGCAAAATGTAAGCATAAATAGGTTCTAGCTGAATTAATAAAGTATCTAGCCAATGACGGCGTTGTTCTGGGCCACCGCGTACTAAATCTAAATCTAAGCTAGAAAACTGTACGGCATTTAGTACCCCCAAAAAATCTAACTGACGGCGCAGAGTTTCGCTATTTTTGGCAACGCTACGGCGACCGTTGCGCCGTAAGGTTATAGATAAGTCATTTGTGCTATTTTGGCGCTCAATAGTGGCGGAAATTTGTCCAATAGGTTCAGATTCTCTAACTAAATCACGATCGCGGCTGTTACGATGCGATCGCAAGGTGGCTAATAATTCCACAGCTTCGAGTAAATTCGACTTTCCTTGAGCGTTATCGCCAACTAAGATTGTTTTCGGGGCGAGAAAGTCTACTTTTTGATCTTGGTAATTGCGAAACTGGCGAATTTGTAAGGTTTTGAGATACATAGTATAAGGGGCGCACCTATGCGCCCTAAGAGCAGAATTTAGTTAAAAATTCCTCTTATCCTCCTTTTTTAACCAAACGTACAAATAATTTTTCTCCTTCAATCCAGACAAACATTAAAGCACTAAAGCCGAAACAAATAGCTAGTTCAAAAGGAGACAGGTAGTAAGTACCAAAAAATTGTTGTAAGGGTGGAACGTAAACTAGCAATAGCTGTAAGAAAGTTGTGACTACGACAGCAACAAGCAAAAAGGGATTAGATAGAGGATTTAGCTCGATAGTTAGCTGGGTATTAGAACGAATAGCGATCGCATGACCCATCTGAGCAATACACAAGGTAGTAAATACCATAGTTTTCCAAGTGTCGGGATTGCGGGGATAACCAGGGGCGGTAGTGTAGTTGTAAGCCCACATCATCAGGGCGATCGTAATGATGGCAAAGACAATTCCAATTCTTACCATATAAGAACCTAATCCCCGCGCAAAAATACTTTCGCGAGGATTGAAGGGGGGACGATTCATCACGTTGGGTTCGGCGGGTTCTACAGCTAAAGCAAGGGCTGGTACGCCATCAGTAACTAAGTTCATCCACAAAATTTGTAATGGAGTTAAGGGAATGCCACTTAGTCCTAAAATCGGTGCGGCGGCGATGGTAATTACTTCCCCGATATTACTACCCAAAATGTATTTAATAAAGCGGCGAATATTGGTGTAAACAACCCTTCCTTCTTCCGTTGCGGCGACAATCGTAGCAAAGTTGTCATCTAGCAAAACCATGTCACTAGCTTCCTTGCTCACATCTGTACCTGTGATGCCCATAGCGATACCAATATCGGCTTGTTTGAGTGCAGGTGCGTCATTGACTCCATCCCCCGTCATCGCCACAAATCTACCCCGCTTTTGCAAGGCTTGGACGATCCGCAACTTGTGTTCGGGGGAAACTCTAGCGTAAATGCTAACTAAATCTACTTGTTGTTCTAGATCCTCTTGACTCATTCGCTCTAATTCTTGCCCAATTAAAACGCGATCGCTCGCTTGAGCAATTCCTAAGTCAGCCGCGATCGCTCTTGCGGTTAATTGATGATCTCCGGTAATCATGATTGGGCGGATTCCAGCTACACGACACTTGGCTACAGCGTCTCGTACTTCTGGGCGCGGTGCGTCAAGCATTCCCACTAATCCCAGCCATACTAAACCAGACTCTGAGGTTTCTTGAGAGTTGTCTGGGGGTACATTTGTAAGCGGTTTGTAGGCAAAACCCAGTACGCGCAAGCCATTACTTGCCATTTGGTCGTTTTGAGTGAGGATTTGCGCTCTTTGCTCTTGGGTAACGGGGACAATATGATCGCCTGTGTGAATGCGATCGCATCTTTCTAAGGTTAATTCTGGGGAACCTTTAGTAAACATTACATAGCTTTGGGCATCTATTAAGCCATTTTGCAATGCTTGGTTGCTAACTTCAGGCTCTACCGTACAAATGACGCTCATTCGCTTGCGCTCAGAGGAAAAGGGAAATTCAGCGACACGCGGTAAACGAGCTTGCCATTGATCTCTTTCTACTCCAGCTTTACCCGCCAAAGATAGTAAAGCGCCTTCAGTAGGATCGCCGATAATAATCCATTGTCCTTGCTCTTGTTGCAAGTTTGAATCGTTACAAAGGGCGCAAGCAACTAACAATGCTTGTAATTCTGGGTATTCTTGACTACTTACTTTAGTTCCATCGATTAGAAACTCTCCATTTGGTTCGTAACCTTCGCCTGTAACTTTAAACGCGCGGTGATTGGTATAGGCATTTTGCACCACCATTTTATTTTGCGTCAACGTCCCAGTTTTATCAGAGCAAATAGTTGTGACGCTACCGAGAGTTTCTACGGCGGGGAGTTTGCGAATTAATGCCTTACGTTTTACCATGCGTTGAGTTCCCAAGGCAAGAGTTACTGTAATTACGGCGGGTAAGCCTTCGGGAACAACGGCAACAGCCATACTTAAAGATACTTCTAGCAAACCTTCAAAAGCATCCCACCCCGCGCGGAGTACGCCCACTCCTACGACTAAAGCAACTAAACCTAAAGAGCCAGAAACTAAAACATTGCCTAGTTGCTCCATTCTTTTTTGCAATGGTGTAGGTTCGCTTTCCACCGACTGTAATAGCGCTGCAATGCGCCCCAGTTCGGTTTGCATTCCCGTACCCGTAACGATCGCTTTGGCGCGTCCTTGGACGATTTCTGTGCCTTGAAATACTAAGTTAATGCGATCGCCCAAAGCTGTATCTTTAGGTAAATGTAACTGGGCTTGCTTTTCTACGGCGTGAGCTTCTCCGGTTAACGCTGATTCTCGCACTTGTAAGTTAGATTCTTCTATCAACCGTCCGTCGGCGGCTAACTGTACTCCTGCTTCCAGTAGCATTACATCCCCTGGGACTAATTCTTTGGCGGCGACTTCGCTAAGTTTGCCATCGCGTAAAACTCGCACTAAAGGGGATGAGAGTCGTTTGAGGGCGGCTAAGGCTTTTTCGGCGCGACTTTCTTGGAGGTAGCCCAAAATGCCGTTGAGGATCACAATTAAAGAAATTGCGATCGCATCTTTGGGAAAGTTATTGCCTCTAATATCCAAAATTGCCGATACGACTGCTACAGCTATCAACATCAACAACATGATGTTTTTGAACTGATCGACCAAAATTACAAAAGGGCTGCGTCCGGCGGTTTCCTGTAGTTCGTTTAGCCCGTATCGCTCTTGGCGTTGCTGTACTTCAGTGGAGCTTAAACCAGCAGTGCGATCGCTCTCCAGCACTTGTAAGGTTTTGTCAATTTCTAAGTTGTGCCAGACGGAGGCTTCTTTAGGCAGAGAATTTGCAGACATGGGGGTAGTTTTTAGAAAAATACTTACTAAGAATCTTGACCTATTCCCCCCGATAAATCGACGGGAGGCTCAAAAATTGAGCCTATAAATTATAACTATTAGCTCAATTGCTCATTCTTGCAGTTTTTATGCTAACGAAACTCAAGTTCACCGCTTACAGTTTAAAGTAGCGAAATTTGTTTACGATTGGTATCAGATTCTTAGTTCTATTTAGTATGAATCCTGTTAACTCGATTTCCCGTAGCCATGACTCGTCAAAACAACAACGTAGAACAATTAGACCAATTGGTGCTGCCGCCCTTGCTGGCATTACTTTTTTAGGCGATCAACTCCTGGCGATTGACACAGTAAAGGGGCATTTATTACAAATAGATCCTGTCACTGACAATACAACTATTCTTAATACTCGCCAGGCTACAGATTTTATTGATGTAACGGGTCTATGTTTATGGGATGATACTTTGTGGTTTACCCAAGGCGACACTGTTTACTTCTGTCCTAGGGGAGAATTTCAACTTAAATCTTTTGTAACTTTGCCTTATCAAGCTGATGGGGTTGCCGTTTGGGAATCAACGGTTTATGTAACTTCTCAAAAATCTGGCTACATTCTCATTTACGATCGCACTACAAGGCGGCAAATTACTAAGTTTTACGCTCCGGGGGTAGGTATACAAAATATTACTATTCGTGGCGAAGAAATTTGGATTAGCGATAGCACAGAACAAACTGTATACTGTTTAGACCGGGCAACGGGAACAATTAAGTTTAGCGTTTTAACTCCTTTTGAACGTCCTACAGGTTTAGCTTTTCATACTAATCTTGAAACTAATTTATCTACTCTGTATGTAGCTTACGCCGGAGAAGAAGTTTATATTCGGGATAATCCCAACGCCGATCCATCCCACGAATTAGCTTACCGCGATCGCACTTTTATTCATCCCCTCGATTTTCACTACAATTCTCAGGAACACTTTGCTTTATCTAATGGCTATTTAATTGAAATGTCTTACGTAGAGGAGCTAGCGCCTTTAGAGGAAGTAACTATTGAACAAGTAGAATGGCGCATTGCTTTACCATCGTCTAGCAATCGCCAAAAAGTTAGAAGTATTGAAAGCGTTGGTCTACCTTTTATTACTGAAGAAGTAAGCGGACAAAAAGTAGCAGTATTTAAGTTTGATAGTATTAAGCCCGGCGAACGACATATATTTGGTTGGAAAGCTTTAATCGAAGTGCGCTCTATTAAGTATCGTTTTACGCCTAAAGATTTGGAGAAAATTCCCGAACTAGACGAGGAATTGCGCGATCGCTATTTGGTAGATGATGATGATTTAGCAATGGATACTCCCATTGTTACTCGTGCGGCTCGTGAAGCTATTGGCACAGAAACAAATTTATTGCGGAAAATGTACAATATCCGCAATTACGTTTACGACCAACTTTCCTACGGAATTAAACCTCATATTGATAGCCCAGATATCGCCTTAGAAAGGGGTGTTGGTTCCTGTGGCGAGTACGTTGGTGTACTGCTTGCTTTATCGCGCTTAAATGGCATTGCTTGCCGCACTATTGGGCGTTATAAATGTCCCCCCTTACCTGAACAAAAAAACATTCCTTTGCAACCGGATTTTAATCATGTATGGTTAGAATTTTACGTGCCGGGAATTGGTTGGTTACCAATGGAATCTAACCCCGATGATATCTCGGACACTGGCCCTTATCCATCGCGGTTTTTTATGGGTTTGGCTTGGTATCATATTGAAATTGGTAAAGGAATTACTTTTGAAACTTTTACATCTTCTGGTGTCAAGTTAGAAGACGTTTCAATTGGAGACTTGGCGATTAACCATATTCGGTTTACAATTCTCGAAGAATTACCGGGTTTTTGA
>JACCVJ010000298.1 GCA_013698215.1 Tatlockia sp.
TTAAGGTCTTCTAAATTCATCTGCGCTTGGACTAAATAAGTTTGCTCATCCAAGCGTTCGATCATCAGTTCCTCAGCGCTTCCTGGCTCCCCAGTATCGCCAATAATTTCCGCTACCAAGTCTTTGATAGTTGCTAAACCAACAATACCGCCAAACTCGTCTACGATCATCACCATCGATAAATGACTTCGCTGCATTATGGGCAATAGTTCGCTTAATGGCGTATGTTCGGGTACAAACCTAACTGGACGCACCCACGATTTTAATGGTGTTTCTAGCGCTATCCCAGTAACTAAAGGTGTTGCCAATTCCTTGAACTCAATAATTCCGCAGACATCATCTAAAGATTTGCCCACTACAGGATAGCGAGAATGTCCAGTAGCTGTGACTACTTCCAACAACGACTCAAAGGTTCCGTTAATTGGCAAAGATACCATGTGATTGCGTTGAATCATTACTTCTGAAGCGGTGACATCGCCAAACTCAAATACATTATTTAGTAATTCTCTTGCTCTAGCTTTTAAGCCTGTAGATTCGCGCTCGGTAGCAATAATTAGCTGCAATTCTTGCGGCGATACAGGGGTTCTCCAGCCTTGTCCACTATAGTTAATTCCCCCTAAGCGCAACAGCCAACGAGTAGAATGATTGATTACCCAAATTAAGGGATTAAATAAACGCGCGATCGCTTTTACTGGAGGAGCCAAAAATCTCGATAACTCCTCTGGATAAAGCAATGCTACCGATTTGGGACACAATTCGCCTAAAACTATTTGCAAATAAGCAACTAATATAAAAGCGCTGGGAACAGATATCGAATGAACGATTAAGTTCCGCAACCCTCGCTCTATGGGCAAGTTTTCAATTCCTGAAGCTACCAAAATTCCCATTGTGCTTTCGCCAATCCATCCCAAAGCAAGGCTCGAAAGCGTAATCCCTAACTGGGTAGTCGATAATAAGCGATCAATACTTTTTTGTAGAGTTTGCACCGCAAAAGCTTCCACGTCTCCAGCTTCTACCAATTGATGAATACGCGATCGCCTCACGGTAACTAAGGAAAATTCGGCAGCCACAAAAAACGCATTGATAGCAATCAATACCAGCACTGACAGTAATCTCAGCCAAATATCTGCCTGGGTGAGTGGAGCAAAGCCATTCAGCGCCAAAATATTGAAAACAAAGGCAAACATCAGCAGGTTTTAGGAGGTAAAAGGCAGAAATTAGTATTTATATACTGCGATCGCCCTTTTCAATTTTTAATTTACATTATATCTGCCTACTCATTTTTGGTTAGTGGAGTAAATTGTCAGTTGTTAAGATAAAAACCTGACGCAACCCCAAAACGATCAATGACAAGAAACGGTATCGGTATTCGCACAGCGCAACTACGAACCCATCGGGTTGTAGGTCAAATTCACGTTTACGATGGTGCAGGCAAAGGCAAGTCTCAAGCGGCTTTAGGGGTAGTTTTACGCTCTATTGGTTTAGGGATTAATAGTAATATTGCTACCCGCGTTTTGCTTTTGCAATTCCTCAAAGGCTCCGAACGTGCCTATGATGAAGATGGCGCAATTGAAGCTCTGCAAAGAGGTTTTCCCCATTTAATCGATCAAGTCCGCACAGGTAGAGCCGAATTTTTTAACAAAGAGCAAATTACTCGTTTCGACCGCCAAGAGGCAATTCGCGGTTGGGATGTGGCTAAAGGTGCGATCGCCAGTGGTTTATATTCAGTAGTAGTTTTAGATGAACTCAACCCCATGCTCGATTTGGGTTTGTTGGAGGTTGAGGAAGTTGTCAAAGTTCTAAAATCAAAACCAGAGGAGTTAGAAGTTATTGCGACAGGGAGGGCTGCACCGCCGCAATTATTAGAGATTGCCGATTTGCACTCTGAAATGAAACCCCACTACCACCCCACCGCCGCCGCCCAAGGAATTACAGGGATAGAAATCTATACTGGCGCGGGTAAAGGTAAGTCTACAAGCGCCCTAGGTAAGGCGTTACAAGCAATTGGTAAAGGTATCAGTCAAGATAAATCGCACCGCGTCTTGATTATGCAATGGCTCAAAGGTGGGACGGGATATACTGAAGATGCGGCGATCGCAGCTTTAAGACAAAGTTACCCTGATTTAGTCGATCATCAACGCTGCGGACAAGATGCGATCGTGTGGCGGGGACAGCAAAAAGAGCTTGATTATGTAGAAGCGGAAAGAGGTTGGGAAATTGCTAGAGCCGCGATCGCATCTGGGTTGTATAAGACAATTATTTTAGACGAGCTTAATCCTACGGTAGACTTAGAATTGCTCGATCCAGCGCCAATTTTTCAATCTCTCCTCCGTAAGCCCCGGGATACGCAAATTGTCATTACTGGGCGCTGTCACAATCCCCCAGCTTACTTTGATTTAGCCGGGGTGCATTCAGAAGTATTTTGTCATAAACATTATGCTGATACTGGGGTAGAACTTAAACGCGGGGTGGATTTTTAAACTATGGAAACTAATACTTTAGACTTGATTACCGCCGGACTTGCGATCGCTATTTTTGGTGGCGGTTTGTTGATGATGTTTACCGACTTATTTACTAAAAAAAGTAAATAATTCAGCAGATGGATGAAAAACACCCTACTGATAGTAGATGATGAAAAAAAGGTATAAATCGTACCTGAGTTTTTGTCATGAATCGCTCTCAAAAAGATCGCTCCATTGGGCGAAGTCTTCAAGAATATTTACGCGGGATTGTTGGGGGGGTAATGTTTAGCTTGCCCTTACTTTACACAATGGAGGTATGTGGGCGGGTTTTACCATGCACCCTTTGCGGCTGCTACTGTACGTTTTAGCTACTTTTACTTTATTGCTAGGCTATAACCGTTACGCAGGTTTGCGGTACGATTTTACACCGCTAGAAGTAGCCGTTGATTCGGTGGAAGAAATGGGAATAGGGATAGTAATTTCCGCCGTTGTGCTTTGGCTGCTGGGACAAATTACCACCGCAATGCCAGGGAGTGAAGTTGCAGGCAAAATAATTATTGAATCAATGACTGTAGCAATTGGCGTTTCTGTGGGAACGGCTCAGTTAGGCGGTAGTAACGATGATGACGATACTGGAACCCAGGAATCAATGCCATTTTTAAGCGAAGATAGCGACTTAATGGGACAACTTGCGATCGCTACTTGCGGAGCGGTATTATTTGCGGCAAATGTTGCACCCACTGAAGAAATTATCCTGATTGCTACTCAAAATACAGCTTTAAAATTGGTAGGAATCGCAATACTATCAATGGTTTTCGGTTCGCTAATATTGTTTTACAGTGATTTTAGCGGTTCCCAGCGCTTTAGTAAAAGTAGAGGCGTAAAAACGATATTTGGTGGCGCGATCGTTACTTATGCGATCGCTCTAATGGTTTCGGCGGCGATTTTGTGGATATTTGGGCGCTTTGATCGTACAGATGCGATCGTTTGCTTATCAGAAACCGTAGTATTAGGACTTTCGGCTAATTTAGGCGCTTCGGCGGGGCGGCTGCTACTATAATGAAATTACAAAAAAATTGGTTAGAATGGCTAGTTTTTGCTGTAAGTTTTGTCCTCGTACTCTGTACGTTGGGTTATTTAGTCTACGACGGTGCAACGTCTGCTAAAACCCCCGCCAATATTGAATTAGAACTAGGCAAACAGCAAAGTCAAGCAAGTCGGTTTATAGTTCCTGTCTTGGTCACAAATAGCGGTGATACTACTGCCGAAACTGTACAAATTGAAGTAACACTCGAAAATTCTGGTAAAGAGCAAGAAAGCGCTCAATTAGAAATTGGTTTTCTTCCTCGCCACTCCAAGCGCGAAGGTTGGGTTACGTTTCAAACCGATCCGCGTACCGTACAGGAGACAAAGGCGCGAGTATTGGGATTTGAGCAACCTTAATTGACATCATTAATAATGTAAATATCAAGGAAATGATATAAATAGGAACCTTTTATCAAGCGAAATGTCTGATTAAATATCACGCAAGAAAACAGTTTATTTAAGAAAGAAGGTATTTATGGCTAATTGGAAACCTGGAACCGCCGCGCTCATGGCTTTAGCAATTATGACTGGTACAAGCGCGCCAATATTTACCAGTGCGTCAGCTTCGGCTCAACTTTTCCCATCGTCGTCAAGAAGTACCACAAGTACCACAAATACCCAAATTACTATTCCTTCGGGGACAACTATTCCCGTGCGCTACAGCAAAGCCGAGAAAATTGTTGTTAGTCCTAAAGAAACTATGGCAGTAACTTTGACGGTAGCCAGCAATATTATTAATAGAAGCGGTACTATATTGATTCCCGCCGGAAGTACCATTGAAGGCGAACTGCAACCTGCTAGCAATGGTTCGCAATTTGTAGCTAGAACATTAATTACAAATAACCGCCGCCAGTCCATTGATGCTACATCTCAAGTAATTAGCCAAACTAGCGTCAATCGTTCTTCTAAAGTAGGGAATATATTAAAAGGTGCAGCCGTAGGTGCAGCAGCTTCCGCCGCTTTAGGTGCTTTGACAGGCGATCGCGCTATTGCTACCGAAGAAATATTGTTAGGTACAGGAGCGGGTGCATTGGGTGGAGTATTACTAGGCAACAAAAAAGCTGATGTAGTAGTGATTGAAACTGATACAGATTTAGCTTTAACCTTGCGTTCTAATTTGGCATTGCTATAAGCATGGCACGAGTAGAGAAGATTTTGGACTTCTGGTTTGGTAGTCCTAAATCGCTAGATTACGGAAAAGAGCGATCGTTTTGGTTCACTAAAAAACCAGAATTTGACCGAGAGTTAGGCGATTTCTTTCTATTAGACTACGAACAAGCCGCCGGAGGTGAATTAGACTACTTACAAGATTCACCTCTTGGTTGTTTGACGCTGGTTTTGTTATTAGATCAGTTTGGGCGCAATATGTTTCGCGGTACGCCTAAAAGCTTTGCCACCGATGCTAAAGCGCTGTCTGTTGCTCGGAATGCGGTATATAGAGAATGCGATCGCGCTCTATTACCGGTACAGCGCTGGTTTATTTACTTACCCTTTGAGCATAGCGAAAACCTTGCCGATCAA
>JACCVJ010000303.1 GCA_013698215.1 Tatlockia sp.
GACAGGTACGGGTTGCTGCAACCAAATTGCCAAAGCAGTCGCCCCTTGTTGTACAAGCATTTCTAAGCCATCAATAGCCGTCGCACCCCTTACCAGTGCTTGTTGTAAAAACTTGGTAGGACGAGGAGTGTAAATTAAGTCATAGGCGATCGCATCTGTCGCTAATAGTGCCATTTCTTCATCACTCAAAGGCGACTGGGTAACGTTAGGATCCATCCCGATGGGAGTTGTATTGATAATTACCTGTGCTTGGGGAATTAATAGGGGTAATTTATCCCAAGTACGGACTAATAACTTTGTAGCTAAAGATGAATCCCAACTAGCAATAAATTCGGCTAACTTTGTGGCATTTCTCCCGACTACATAAGTTTCCCCAAAGCCTAATTGAGCGCAACCTGCTACTACAGCCCTTGCTGCTCCACCATTTCCTAAAACTATGGCGGTTTTTTGACTCCAATTTTGGGTGTAAGTCTGCAAAGGCGCAATAAAACCTTCTACATCGGTATTCGTACCCGCCCAAGTACCGCTACTCGTCTGCCAAACTGTATTGATAGCACCAATTGCTTTAGCTGTGGGTGATATTTCCGCGATTAAAGGCTTAATTGCTTGTTTATGAGGAATTGTGATATTAAAACCCACTAGATCGATTGCCGCAAAGCCAGAAATTGCCGCTTGTAAATTGTCTGGATGTACTGGTAAAGGTAGATAGACATAATCTAAACCTAGGTGGGCGATCGCGGCATTATGCATAATTGGCGATAGGGAATGTTCGATAGGATGCCCAATTACGCCCAATAGTTTAGTTTTTCCGGTAATTATTTGTGACATACTCCGTGTTCTAACGCTTGCTCGTTAGAATTATTAAAGCAATTTAACATTATTTATAATTAAATCATGCAGGCAACACCAGCCGTCTCTACTACTCCAACTCCCGGTAAATATTGGCAGTGGCGCGGACAGTCAATTTATTATGTCAAAGCGGGAGAAAAGCAACAACGCCCACCTTTATTACTCGTGCATGGGTTTGGTGCTTCTACCGACCACTGGCGCAAAAATATCGCTCAATTGCAAGCAGATTTTGAAGTATGGGCAATTGACTTACTGGGTTTTGGACGTTCGGCAAAACCTGAAATGGCTTACAGCGCCGACTTGTGGCGAGATCAACTAAATGATTTTATTACCGAAGTTATTGGTCAACCAACGGTGTTAGCCGGAAATTCTCTCGGCGGCTATACTTGTTTGTGTGTAGCCGCCCAGCGCCCAGAAGCGGCTTTAGGGGTAGTATTACTTAATAGTGCGGGGCCATTTTCCGCCGATGAGTCATCAGATGAACCGGATCCTTTGCAAGCAGAGTTACAACCACCCAAGCAGCCCGAAGTGTGGCAAAAGTTTCTAGGCGAGGCGGCTAAATGGATATTTGGGCAACCATTGGCGCGGTTAATATTATTTCAATACGTGCGCCAACCTTGGGTGATTCGCCAAACTTTAGAAAGAGTTTATTTAGACAAAAGTGCTGTCACCGACCAATTAGTAGAAGAAATTTATCGCCCTTCCTGCGATGCTGGTGCAGCCCAAGTATTTGCGGCAATTTTTAGCAATCCTCAAGGAGAAAAAGTTGATATCTTGCTGCAACAGTTAAAATGCCCCTTACTAATGCTGTGGGGAGAAGGAGATCCGTGGATGAATACTAAAGAGCGATCGCCTAAATTTCGCCAATACTGCCCCAATTTGACCGAATACTTCTTGCGCGCTGGTCATTGTCCCCATGATGAAGTCCCAGAACAAGTTAATTCTCTTTTAAAGTCCTGGGTTTTATCGATTGCAGATGTAGCCTAAACAAATTTAAGGGGTCTTATCCGCTTATGACAAGACCCCTTAAATCTCGGGATTCAGTTTATTCAAAGAAGTTAACAAATAAAATGGAGAAATAACTAAAGTTTACATCTCTCGTAATTCCAGCACAGTAGCGTCTTTCTAAACCTGATGGCTGCTTTATTAGAGCTTTTTGCCACTAACCCTATGCTTGGAACAATTACAAGTTTGGCTCTCTAACAGGGGACACGAGGTTGAGCGCCTTTTTTGGTTTAGCTGTTTTAAGCTTTTTGCGTCCTATTACTTAAGTTATCACTACTTTTTGTTTTAGCAACGGTAAGTTTACTAAAATTCAACCTTCTTGAAACTTCTCAACATTATTTTAAGCGGCAAAGTTCCACATTACCGGGTTGTCGTCTAAATGCTCAGTAACGGTGCGCCCGATCGTATCAATTTCTTGAAGTTCATCTGTAGAGAGTTCGATATTTGCAGCTAGAGCATTATTTACAGCTTGTTCGGTATTTCTTGCGCCAACAATGGCATTAGTTTGAGGTTGAGCAATTAGCCAAGCAAGAGCCAAATTACCTAAAGTAGTTTGATGGCGAAGGGCGATCGGACGCAGTTTTGTTAAAGCCAATTGCGCCCTTTGATAATTTTCTCCTTGAAACAGCTTGTTTTTAGCCCGGTTATCTTCAGCATCGAATTTGTGATCGGCGGCAAATTTGCCCGTCAATAATCCTTGCGCCAAAGACGAGTAAGCAAGAATAGATATATCGTTTTCAAGGCAATAAGGTACAGTATCTTTTTCTACCTGTCGCCAAAACAGCGAGTAAGGCGGCTGGATGCTATCAATCCGCCCGCAACGCGAAGCTTCTTCTAGCTGAGCGCGGGAAAAATTAGAAACCCCAATAGCGCGAATTTTGCCTTGCTCTAGCAGCTTATTTAAGGCGCTCATCGTTTCTTCAATGGGGACAACAGCACTATTAAAATTGCCACTGGGCCAATGAATTTGATATAAATCGATATAATCAGTTTGCAGATTTTGTAAAGAGCGATCGCAAGCTTCAATTACTTGGTCATATTTCAAATGATTGGCAAAAACTTTAGTAGCATAAACGGCTTTAGCTCTCACGTCAGACAAAGCTTTAGCGACAATTTGCTCTGAATGTCCCTCCCCATAAACTTCCGCCGTATCAATGGTGGTAATTCCCGCATCAAAAGCGGCTCTAATTGCCTTAGTTGTCTCCTCATCGGAAATTCCCACCCACATTCTTTTCCCAGCTTGCCAAGTTCCCATCAAAATTGGGCTAATCTGTAAATTTGATCTACCTAAGCGGCGCATTTCCATAACTAAGTTAAAAATAGGCTATTGTTACTTTCCTTTAATATATCGAGCAGAAATTAAATTAATCTGTCTTAAGTCGCCTATTAAGATGATTTGGGGCATAATATCGTCAATTGAAATATTAAATGTTACTCTACAAAAATTAGCGCTCTATCTTTTGCCAAACCTCCCATTTATGAAACTTTTTATTGCTGCTACGGTACTTACTACAATTAGCTTTGCTCATCCAGCTTTATCAGAAAGCATTGCTCATACCAGACAGTTGCTTGCAACTAAACAATGTCAAAGTTGCGATTTAAGTGGTGCGGGGCTAGTTTTGGCGAATTTATCGGGAGCAAATTTAACGGGGGCTAACTTAAGCGGAGCAAATTTGAGCCGTGCAAACTTGAGTGGGGCTGATTTGACGGGTGCAAACTTAGTTGGTGCTTCTTTGTTTGGAGCCAATTTAACGGGTGCAAAGTTAGGGGGAGCGCAAATAGCTGGGGCAGATTTTAGAGATGCTTACTTGTACAATGTCAGCTTTGGCGATGCTGATGTAAATGTAGCTCACTTGCAAGGTGCGATCGGTATCCCCATAGCCGCCGGGAAAGCTGAAGACTTTTATCGCTGGGGGATGTTACAAGGGCAAAAAGGCGACTCTCAAGGG
>JACCVJ010000327.1 GCA_013698215.1 Tatlockia sp.
TACTATAACATAAAAGCTGTTTTAATTGCAACTAAAAACTTTGTTCTTTATTATATTTTGACGGTGGGCGATCGCTACTCCAAGCCCACCAAACATAATCGCATTGACATTGATAAAATTCTTGCCATTTACGGCGGTAGTTGTCAGTCATTACGGGAGAACGTCGATTTAGCCATACTTGTGTAGCTTCTCGGCTAGAAGATTGGCAACGAGGACAACAAAATTGATGAGCGTGAGTAGCGGTAGTTGTCCATTCTGGCGGAGTTGGCGCAAAAGCATCCATGCGTTGAAATTTAGCGTTTAATTTTCATTCTAAACCTCCTAGCTAGGTTAAAAGTGTTTAAATCTTGCTTTACCTTAAACTATTTGCTCATAAAGCAAAGCCTTAAAAGGTGTAGGGTGTTAAGTGGGGGGATATTAATTAGTTTGCGATCGCCTAAAAGCTATTTTTTATGGAGCAAAACGCTGAAATTCGCCGCCTATTAGATTTAATGCCAGCTTCGGGGCGGATGATGACAAAAATTGTTAGTAAACCAGAGCAAAGGCAAATAATTGATAGTCCTTTGCCTCGTCCTTGGCAGCGACAACGGCAAGTATATATTAATTTTGACCTGTGGCGGCGCTTATCTAAACCACAGCGAGATTTGTTGCTACTAAGCAATATTAGCTGGCTAACAGGAATTAAATGGTTTAAACCCGATGTTTATCAAGGCGTAGGATTAGCTGGGTTATTAGGGGCGACGGTAGAATTGGTGCAAAGCGATCCTGTGGGTGTAGTTATAGGTGTGGGATTAAGTGCTTTTGCTGTAGCCCAAATTTGGCGCAATAGTAGCAGTGCTAAAGTAGAACTAGAAGCCGACGAAGCAGCAATTAAAGTAGCTCAAAGGCGCGGTTATTCAGAAATAGAGGCTGCGGGATATTTATTATCAGCAATAGAAGCTGTATCGCAGATTGAAAAACGTTCGAGTTTAAACTTTGTAGACTTGATTCGCTGCCAAAATCTCCGCGCGATTTCTGGTTTATCTCAAGTAAGTGTTCCCCAATCAGAAAGAAAAGACTTTTTGCAAAAATAAACTTTACTTGACTTTTGCCGAATTTTGACAGTGATAAAGCTGGTAATTGTAGCCGTCTATAGGTTCATTTGTACTCGTGCTAGTATCCAGGGTGCATTGATTGAGTTTTACGGGAGCATAAAAATTAACTAGCCATAAATCAAAAGGTAGAAGTTTCTGACTTACAGCATTTTGTAAAACGGCGGCGGAAGTATCAGCATTTTGAGATTGATGGGCTAAAAGAAACTCAGCTTTAGCGGGAGTTTTGGCAAGTTTAAATTCTCTAGCAATCCCCATCATTTCCCCTGTTTGGACGTGGGTTTTATGAGTTGTAGCAATCAAAACGGGTAAAGAATTGCTGGTTTTTTCTACCAACTGCACAAACAAATCGGGGCGATAATACTTCTGATAGCCCAAATTATTAATCACGCTGACGGCACTTAGCAAGCCCATCAGCCAAATTAAAGCCACGGCGGTTTTGCCGGATGATAGCTTATTTATTGCTGGCGTTTTCCAACAAATTGCTAGACTAGCCGCAACTAAAACTATCACGGCTGGGAAGTAAATAAAATTATATCGAGCGCCACGAGTAAGATCGATACCTAAAATATAAGTGAAAAGAAAGAATATAGCGATCGCACTTGCCACAATTCGCGCAAATACCTGAGTAATTGCCCTAGTTTTTGGTTGTTGCAAATTAGCGATAAAGCCTCTCCAAAGCAAGGGAGTAGCCAAAACAAAAAAAACTATCATTACGAAGCCTGAAGCAATGACTATAGGCAGCGCCGAGGCTTCTATCGGCAGCAAAGAAAGCATTGTAATCCAAGCAGCTAGAATTTGAAAAATAGGGTTTAGTAGCGCTAAAACCTGCGAACTTTCACCATTTTCAATCCATTGCGTTAATTCACTATTATTTTGTAAAAATATGGGTAGCCAAACTATTCCCCCGATAGCCGTACTCACTGCAACAACGCAAATTTGCCCCCAGGGAGCATTGAAAGTTTTTTTCTTCCAGCGATATTCCCATAACAATACAAAAGCTTCCGTCGCCAGAGTTAGCACAAAAAAGTAATGAGTAGCAATTCCTAAAATATTAACTAATATCCAACTTATAACCGTTAAAGTAGGTAATTTTGTCTGATTTTGAATGTGTCGTGTAGCAGCTATCAAACAACCGCAAGAAGCAATTACCCACAAAATGGCTAAAGTATAGTGACGAGCTTCTTGAGCTAAAAAAATGCCATAAGGAGAAACAGCCATCATCGCCGCCGCAATTTGCCCCACTAACCGAGATCGAAAAGCAAAAGCACCCAGTAAATAAATTGCCGGAATAGACAAAGCACCGAATATAGCACTCAGACTTCTAGCTACCCACAGAGAAACTAAACCGCTACCCCCATACAATTGCATCCACCAATGAGCCAGGATAAAGTAAAGCGGTGGATGGTTGCTTTGGGTGAGTAAGTTCTGAATAACTTGAATTGCATTAGCATCAGAATTTATTTGCAGTGGTTGCAATAGTTCGTCAAGAGAAACCGCCCTATCTAAAGAAACGGTACGATAACTATTACCCAAACTAAACACCAAAGTCGAAAATTCATCAGTCCAAGGCGATTTAGCAGTAAGTTGAGTCAAGCGCAAACCTAGGGCTAGAGTTGTCCACAGTAGCAGTAGCAAGCAAGTTTTAAGTTTCACGCCTTACCATTTGTTCGGGAAATTATCTGACTTATTTAAGTTAGCAATGCAGAGGTATCTTTCTAACTTTTACCTTCAGTCAATATTTCTGACAAAATTAAAGTTAGAGCAGAAATTATTAATTGGATGCCTCGTGACGACTAAAACTATTGAGTCAATTCTTGAAAATACTCTAAATGGAGCCGATTTGTCAGCCCAAGAAGGAGTAATGTTGTTAAAGCAGACCGACCCTGATGTCAAGTCTGCAATTAAACATACCGCCGACCAACTCCGCCACCTGCAAGCGGGAGATACGGTCACTTATGTTATTAACCGCAACATTAACTATACAAATATCTGCGAACAACATTGTAGTTTCTGCGCCTTCCGGCGTGATGCCAATACTGAGGGTTCCTATTGGTTAGATTGGGAACAAATTTTAGCTAAGGCTACCGACGCTGTAGAGCGCAATGCTACAGAAATTTGTATGCAAGGAGGATTAAACCCCACCGCCAAAATCAATGGGCTAAGTTTAAATTATTATTTACGTTTAGTTGCAACTATCAAAGGCAAATATCCTCAGTTGCACCTTCATGCCTTTTCGCCGCAAGAAATTCAATTTATTGCTAAAGAAGATAACGTTACCTACGCCTACGTAATTACAGCCTTAAAAGACGCAGGGGTAGATTCGATGCCTGGTACGGCGGCGGAAATATTAAATGATGACGTACGGCGCATTTTATGCCCAGAAAAGACTGATACAGCCACTTGGCTAGAAATTGTTAGTACCGCTCATCGCTTAGGCGTACCAACAACTAGCACCATGCTTTCCGGGCATATAGAAACCCCAACGCAGCAAATAGAGCATTTAGAAAAATTACGAAGTCTGCAAAAAACTGCCCTAGAAAAAGCCTACCCTAGCGCTATCAGCGAATTTATTTTGCTGCCTTTTGTCGGTCAAGAAGCCCCCAAGCCTTTACGCAAGCGGGTAGGACGCGACCAACCAGTATTAGACGATGCCTTACTACTTACAGCCGTAGCACGAATTATGTTAGGTAATTGGATTCCCAACCATCAACCAAGCTGGGTAAAACTAGGACTTCCAGGGGCAATAGCAGCGCTCAACGGCGGTTGCAACGATATCGGCGGTACGTTGATGGAAGAACACATTACAACAATGGCTGGCGCTCTAGGAGGTACGTGCATGGAAGTAGAAACTTTACAAACAGCAATTTCCTCGCTAAAAAATCGCCCTTATCAGCAAAGAGATACTTTATATCGCCCTATCTTGAGTGACAAAATTACCGATTCTCCTACCCAGCAAAACGATCCCCTAAGTACCAATTCAAGATAATATAGACGTTGATTTAATGTCTATTTACTTAAAAACTTATGAAGCGCTACTGGTCGCGTCTAATTGCCTTAGTTTTGGTTGCAGTCATTGGCTTAACGGGCTGTTCTAATAATGGTTCTACTTCCCTGAGTGGAGATTATCGCCAAGATACTTTAAGCGTAGTAAATACCTTGAGAACTGCCCTAGATTTGCCCGACGATGACCCAGAAAAAGCCCCGTCTCAATCTGCGGCGCGGGAAAAAATTAATGAATTTTCTGCCCGTTACCAAAGAGATACTTCCATTACTGCTCTCAATTCTTTTACTACCATGCGGACAGCATTAAATTCTTTAGCCGGGCATTATAGCTCTTATCCTAACCGCCCTGTACCCCAAAAGCTCAAGCAACGCCTGCAACAAGAATTTAAGCAAGTAGAAACAAGTCTTTCTAGGGGTGGCTAGGCTTAATTAAAGCATTTGGGAAACTTAAATTAAGTTGTAACAGTCAGTAAAAAGGAGGCAAAAATATTGCAAAGTCTACCCGACTACTGACTGATGTAAAATTTTGCGCGCTGGGGTATCGGCAATATTAAATATTTATATTGTTATTGCTGGGCAAGTTTTATAAATAAAGGTAGCTGGCATAGTCTAATTAGCAATCTTGCTTTAAAGTTAGCTTAATTAAATTAATACCTAAATACCTCTTCTTGACTGTGAAATTGAAAAAAACTATAGCAGCTTGGCCCAAGGCGATCGCTACAATTGTATCTGGTAGCTTAATAGCAACAAATTTTGGCTTCTACCCAGCCCAAGCTCAAACAAATGCCTATTGTCAGTTATCAGAGGCAGCAAAGCAAGAAAAACAAAATTTACTTCAAGCAACGCTAAATGGTGATCGAGACGCTCAAAGTCGCTACCAAGGGCTAGTAAGTCAACACGCTGGGCAACTCCAAGAATGTCGCAATCGAACTTGGCCCCAAGTGCAGGCTATTTGGCTGCGATTATACCCTTGCGATCTGCAACCTGGCAAGCTAGACGACATTATGGATCGGATTATCAACCGAGGTTATAACCAAGTTTATGTCGAAGTTTTTGCTGATGGTCAAGTATTGCTACCAATGGGATCTAATCGCACAGCTTGGCCTTCGGTTGTTCGTACCCCCGGTAGCGAAAAAGCAGACTTGCTTGCCCAAGCTATTCAAAAAGGACACGAGCGGGGCTTAAAGGTCTACGCTTGGATGTTTATGATGAATTTTGGCTACTCCTACGGACAAAGAAGCGATCGCCAATCGGTACTAGCTCGTAATGGCAAAGGGCAAACAAGCTTGTATTTTGTCGATAATGAAAGTCAAGTTTTTGTCGATCCCTACAACCTGCAAGCAAAAAGAGATTATTACCAATTAGTCACCGAAATAGCCCGTCGTCGCCCGGATGGAGTGTTGTTTGATTACGTCCGTTATCCGCGCGGGTTGGGCGCAGCTTCTGTAATTACAAAAGTTCAAGACCTATGGATTTATGGCGATTCTGCTCAAGCCGCTTTATCCAAAAGGGCGCTAAATTCTAAAGGATTAGAGCTAATCGGACGCTACGCCAAAAAAGGCTCTATATCTGTCGCCGATGTCGCCGCCGTAGACCAATTATATCCCCAAGAAGGAGAACCCCTGTGGCAAGGACGCACCCCCCCCGCACCACTACTCGCTGTAGCCTCACCCAAGGAAGAATCAGCACCTACAGCAATCCTATTACCTACTGCCGCTCAAAGACAGCCGCGCCTGCAATGGGAGTTGTGGCAGTTGAGCGTTTCTCATGCAATTCAAGGGGTTTTAGACTTTTTAGCCGTTGCCGCTTGGCCCATACAGCGCCAAGGAATCAAAGCCGGAGCCGTATTTTTCCCCGATGCCAATCAAACCGTAGGTCAAGGTTATGACTCGCGCTTGCAACCTTGGCATCGGTTCCCAAAAACCCTAGAATGGCACTCTATGGCTTATGCTAACTGCGGTAATGCTAATTGCATTGCGGCTTTAGTCCAGAAAGTTACGACGCAAGCTCCCGATGCCAACGTGATCCCGGCGATCGCTGGAGTTTGGGGAAAACCGATTTCCAACCGCCCATCGTTAGAGGCGCAAATGCAAGCAATTCGCAATGTATCACCCAATGTGCGCGGTATCAGTCACTTTGCTTTTTCTTGGCAAGAACCAAAGCTAGATAGCGATCGCAAATCTTGCCAAGTACGCCGAATTTAGAAGCTTGGTTCTGGGCGATTTTCTGTAGAACAGGATAAGTGCTTAGAGATCGCCGATAGTACGCTCTCAGCTTTTACAGGTTTACTCAGATAGTCCGAGCAACCGACTACTGTAGCCCGGACGCGATCGATAATATTGCTAGTCAAAATTATAATCGGAGTATCGCTAAAAGCAGGAATTTTCCGTAAACGAGCGCAAATCTCATAACCATTAAGATTAGGCATCACCAAATCCAAAAAGATTAAATCTGGTTTGCGGGAAAGGAGCGTAGCTAAAGCTCGAAGCGGATCGTCAATGGCTACGAACTGATAGCCCGATTGGGTTAGAATTTTCTCCATTGTTTGACAAACAGAGCGACTATCATCAATACAGGCAATTAAAGGCTGAGTCGATTGATGCCCAGTAGTGTTGGAAGTTGGCGGCGCAGGAGTAGTTAAAATAGGCAAGTCGGTAATATCAGTCAACTCTACTACACCAGTTTGAATATAGGGCAGTAGAGAAGATGTAACTTCGACAACTTGACGCTTCATCTGTAAAGCCAAGTCTCGCAAACTACGCTGTCCGTTGAGTAAAACTGTTAGCTGTCGATAAGCAGCAACAGAAACTTTTTGCTGTAGGTCTTCGGGGCGCTTGATAATTGGTGCTTGATTGGGAGATATGTCGGTAAACTTAGCGCTTTGCCAAATTTGCCAACTTTGCCGAGCCGCCGCCGTCGCTTGCTCAGGATCAATTAATAGCAATTGAACCGCCGATGTACTTTCCTCTGGCTCAACTTGATACTTTAACGGTTTGGCTTGCATACTATCAAATAATACTTCTTGCACGATCGCTCTAATTACTTGGGCTACTTGTTCTCTGTTAATAAGTTGGCGTTCGCTCCATAAATTTAACAATTGATATTCTGCGAGGGGGTCAGTGCTATCAAACATACCTTTACCAGCGATTTGTGGACAGTAAGCTGATATATTTCTTTGCCAACGCCGCCGGGGATGTGCCCCCCCCGTACCATACAAAAGCCGCCCTAAGTAAAGGTAAAATACCCAGTAAACATCTCCTTGAGCTTGAATCGATAGCACTCCTGTAAACTGAGATTGCTTCAGAGCGGCGAACTCGTTGTCAAACACCGCCGTGCTAGTATATTTTGGCTTACTGGTTAAGCTTTTACGCAATTCTTCTAATTTTTTCTCTGATTGCCTAGCAATAGCAGCTTTTCGTTCTAACCGCACAGAAATTGCCCCTAATAATTCAGCGCTAGTAAACGGCTTAGTTAAATAATCATCGGCTCCTAATTGCATTCCTTGGCGAAAATCGTCTTTATCGGCTTTGGCGGTAAGAAAAATAAAGGGAATTGTCGCGGTAGCGGGTTCTTTGCGGAGTAATTTTAATACATCGTATCCATCAAGTTCGGGCATCATCACATCGCAAATAATTAAATCTGGTTTGCAATCCCACGCCCAAGTTACACCTACATGACCATTTTCTGCGCCAACGCCATCAAAGCCCTCAGCCTCTAGCAAATCTAAAATATTTTCTCTAACTAACTGCTCATCTTCAATAACTAAAATTTTTGTCATCAACTTATATGGTTTGATTTAACGGGAGTGTAACTGTGAACGTTGTACCTACACCAACCTCACTCTCTACAGCAATTAAGCCGCTATGCAAGTCTACAGACTTCAAAACAATAGCAAGTCCTAGCCCTGTACCGGAGATTGTGCCAACATTACTAGCTCGATAAAAAGAGTCAAATAAGTGAGCTTGCTCTGAAAGTGGGATGCCAATTCCTGAATCTTGGACGCGGAAAATTGCCGATTGGGAGGTACAAATTAACTCAAAATGAATAATCCCACCTTGAGGAGAGTATTTGATCGCGTTTGACAACAGATTACTTAAAATCTGCCTTAGCAGTTTTTCATCTATACAAGCATTTAGGCAGTTATTTTCGCTATTCCAGGCTATTTTGTGGTTGGGGACACTAATTTGCATTTCATCTATTAAGTCCCGGCAAAATTGATTTAAGTCAATTTCCTGGGGATTAAACTCTAGTCTTCCCACTTCTGACTGACCAATTAACAATACATCGTTTAATAATTCCGTCATGTGTTTGACACTAGATTGAATTCGTAATAGGTGTTGAATTTTTTTCCTCCGTCCACTTAAACCCATACTTTTCAATCAATTCCGCCGACGACAAAATTGTTGTTAAAGGCGTGCGAAATTCGTGGGATGCCATGGAGATAAAGCGCGACTTTAACTGATTGAGTTCTTTTTCTTTTGCCAAAGTAACTAGGATATCGGTTTCGGCTTGCTTGCGCTCAGTGATGTCTCTCACAATAGCTATAACTTCATCTTCTACACTGACCACAATCCGAGCTTCGTAATCATGCACATCTCGATCTAAAAGCATCTGGTACTCAAAAATTTGCACTTCCTGAGTAGAAAAGGCTTTTTGCAAACATTGCAAGGCTTCGGTAGCTACATTTGCTGGCAGTATTTCCTGAATAGGTTTGCCAATAATATCTTTGGTAGCGATGCGATCGCCTTTGGGGACTAAGCTTGTAATAATTCCTTCCCTACTAATCCGCAATATCAAGTCTGGTAAGGCGTTGAGCAAGGCGCGATTGGTGGCTAGGGTAGAACGCAGAGATTCTTCGGCAAGTTTTCGCTCGGTAATATCTCTTAAAATTGCCACATACTCAGGAAATCTTTGCGGTGAAGGGCTAGAAATACTCACGTCTAAAATGCGCTTTTGCTGGCGTACTTCAATAGTTTGTTCGCTTCTATTTGCCCACTGCGGAGGTTGACGGGCTAAGTTGGGCAAAAACTGATCCAGGTATTGTCCAATTAAATTCTGGATTGGGGTAGCAAATATTTCTTCTCCTGGGGGGTTGACTTGGCGTATAACTCCATTATCTGACAACACTAAAATAGTGTCAGGAATGGTGTCTAAAGCAGCAGTTAAAAGATTTTTTGCTTGTTTGTGGGCTTCATCAATAGCGGCAATTTGCGGTAAAGTCGTCCAGCAAGCGATCGCTATAAATGAGAGTGTGATCAGCAAAATAACTAATAAATTGGTGCTGTGCTGGCTCAAGCTGCGGTCTAAATTCCCACCAATTGCCCAACCGATAGTAGTCGCGCTGCAAACTAAGACAATTAAGATAATTACTTGCACTACGACAATATCTTTAAAATTGCTTTGTCTGTGCTGGTGACGCTTGAGCCACCATTGAGGATGAAAGGGAGCAAAATTAATTCGCCTTAATGCCGCATCTCCCACTACAATCACTACGGGGATGGCAAGCCCCCCTAGCAAGTCTTGCCAACTCCACAGCTTACCACCTACCACTAAGACCACAGCCTCGATGAGCAGAAAAACAAGCGACAACCCCCCCCAGCGAACTTCGGGAGCATCTCGGCGCAACCATAGCCCTAAATGCAGACCCATAATTGACACTAAATAAGCCGTCCCTGCTACAGTGACAATCTGAGCCAAATCGCCCCAAGCCAAACCTAAGCAACTGATAAAAAATGTAAATACTAAAGCAGGTTCTAAAACGCCCTGGGGAGACATAACCGCAAATACCGGAGATAAACCTCGCTCTAAAGCTAATTGGTACAAAATGCGCGGCGAGTTGGCAACGGCGGTAGCACAAGTGAGCAGGCAAGAAAAAGAAATTAATAAGGTGACAGCGAAAGACGCATAATTGCCCCAAAATGGTTGAGAGGCGGTGGTTAAGTTTAAAAATGTGTCGCTACTACCTACAGCAAAATTAGGAACAAGGGAGATCAGCACCCAAGATCCACCTAGAAATACTACCGGAATTAGCCAAGCAGCTACGGTCAAAAACTGCAAAGTCCGCGCCGGGCTTTTACTATCAGCAACAAAAGAGGAAGCCGTTTCGCAGGCATAAACGGAGTAACTAGCAATAAAAAACCACTTTGCCCATTCGCCAAAGCCGAAAGTAGTTTTAGTAAAAATTACTTCTACAGGATTTAATGCTATCCAACCCAACCCTTGCAGGCAAAAGGTAATTACAAAAGCAATTGCTGGGACAACAAAAACTAAGTGTAGTATTGCTAAAGCCCGACTGCCACTAAAAGCGACAATAAAGGCGATCGCGCTCAAGCCAATTTTTAAACCTGTTTCGGGGCAAGCAATACCTAGCGAGGCTAGATTTACCTTAATTAAATCTGTCAAGATAATTGCGTAAATTGCCGGAGCCGCGGCCCAACTAACAAAATAGGCGATCGCTACGTAGCGCCCCAAATGCGGAAACGGCTTAAGTAACTGAGCGGCATAGTTAGGCGTTCCTCCTGATATATTTGGCCAATATTTACCTAACTGCTGTACTTGCAAATTGAGTATCATGGCGACAATTACTCCAGGCAACCACACAAAAATAGCATTGGAGCCAAGGGCTGCGTGGATTGCTGGCGCTGTACCAATCCATCCCACATGACCTGTTAAACCAAAACCCCAAGTCTCTAAAGCACTTAGATTTCGCGGTAGCAGCACAGCTTGACGCTGATAATTATCCACATTAATAAAATGGCTAAAATGCCATTTTTCTCCTAGTTAAATTTATTTATATTTGATTCTTTATCGCTATTTCTAGAAAAGTAACACCGTAAAAATACTGAGTTACTAACTTTTGAAATCTGCTTTTTCGGTAGTTTGCCTGAAGTTAAATTTCAATTTTGGCTTAGATAATGAATGCTAACAAATATTTATTTACAAAAGTTAGTGTAAGTATAATGTCAAACACCATCGGGCAAGAACTATCAGTTTTCATGGAGCAGTTAAAACAAAAGACCGAGCTTCATGCTGGCTATCCTTACAATTTGACTTGTGACTATACTTTACTATCAAAGTTTTTTAACTACCTCTTAAACAATGCAGGAGATCCATTTATTGAACCAGATTTTGGTCTTCATTCGCGCAAGTTTGAGCAAGAAGTGTTAGCTTTTTTTGCCAATCTCTACAAAATTCCTCATCAAGACTTTTGGGGTTATGTAACTTCCGGTGGTACTGAAAGAAATTTCTATGGCATATTTTTAGGCAGAGAAGTTTACCCCCAAGGTATACTGTATTCGTCTCAGGACTCCCATTATTCCATTGCTAAAGCGGCAAAATTGTTTCGGATGACGCACTTAGTTACCGATTCTCAAGAGAATGGAGAAATGGATTATGCTCATTTCGAGCAGTTAGTTTGTACCAACTGCGAAGTTCCAGCAATTATCAACTTAAATATTGGCACGACGGTTAAAGGTGCTATTGACAACTTAGATAAGGTGCTAGAAATTTTAGAGCGAAACAACATTAAAAATTACTATATACACTGTGATGGAGCGCTTTCAGGAATGATGTTACCTTTTTTAAGGGATGCTCCCCAAATCAACTTTACCAAAGCTATAGATAGTGTAGCAATTTCTGCTAAATTTATTGGTTCGCCTCTACCTTGTGGAGTTGTTTTAACTAAAAAAAAGTTTGTAGATAAAGTTGCAACGCTGATTGAATACATCGGATCTAAAGATACAACTATTCTCGGTTCTAGAAACGGTCATTCTAGTCTAATTCTGTGGTATGCCATAAAAACTAGGGATGCTAGTGGTTTTGCAGCCGAAGCTGAGACTTGCATTCAAAACGCTCAATATCTTTATAACCAACTTAAATTAAGACAATATCCCTGTATGCATAATGAGTTTTCTAATACTGTAGTATTTGCCAAGCCATCAAGGCAAAGTATTGAAAAGTGGCAGTTAGCAGTATTGGGCGATTGGGCGCACATTATTGTGATGCAAAATATAACTAAGCAAAAGCTAGATAGTTTTTTAGATGAGCTTGATTTTTCCCTAAGCTTACAAGTTGGATAGCAACTCAATAAAAATAACTTGTCAAGTTAATTTGCGCGAACTAGCACTAGCACTATGTGTAGCGCTATCATCAGGCACAGATAGCGTATTTTATTAGAGTTATGGGCGAATCAAAACGGCGGCAAACGGCAATGAAAGAAAAATATGGGCAAGAAACCAGATTTTTGTCTTGGTTGCCAATTAGCAAGGGAAAAGCACAACAGTTTATAGACTGGAGTACTCGTGGTGCTTGGATTGGGATCGGTTTATTAGTTGCGTGGTGGCTAACGGTATTGTTTCTCGGCCCAGCTTTAGGCTGGTGGCAAGTAACTTAGCTACTAATTTACACAAAGCGGAGCAAGGGAGAATTAACCTCTCTTGCTCTAGAAAGTTGAGAATTATTGTCCAGGCAAAATTTGCTCAGGATGATTTTGCTTAACTAGGATAAAGGGAGTAAACTTGACCGTCTACTAATAACCTTGTAATCCCCTTTGCTTGGAGGTGGGGACACGCTTTTTGCAGCATTTTACTATCGGGAACTTTGATCACGCGATCGCGTTTGGTAGAAAAGCGACGGGCTACACGATGATTATCAAATACTGGTAAAGTTTTTTGGTTAGTTTCTTGAACGGGAATTTGTCCTAAGTCGCCAAATTCTTTGAGGGGACGAGTAATTAATTCAGATAAGCGATCAATCACTAAATAGCAAGTTTTGGGTAAATTAGCTTCCGAAAGAGGCAATACTTGAATTAAAACATTAGACGAGGAAGGTTTTTTGACTATCTTCGTTGGTTCTTCAAGGTCGTCATCGTCATCGGAGTAATCCAAATCTTCGTCGTCCAATCCTTCGCTGTCTTCAGCTTCCTCTAGCATATCCTCAGCGAACATTTCTGCGACGATGGAGCTACTTTCTTCCTCTGTCGGAAAACTTAAGTTGTTGGTTGCTAATTGCTCTGAGGAGGAGGCTATTACTTTGCTAATCGGTGGCGCAAAATTACTCTCGGTATTGGGGATAATTAAAGTAGAGTTGCGATCACCTTTGGCGCTAGGCTCTGCGTAATCGCCTTTGGCGCTAGGCTCTGCGTAATCATCTGTTTCTATGGGGGATTTATTTTGTCGATTAGAATCGTCTATAGCTACTGGTATTTCTGGTTGGCTACTAACGCTACGGCGTTTAATAATTGGC
>JACCVJ010000305.1 GCA_013698215.1 Tatlockia sp.
TCACAAATATTTAAACCCTAGTAAAGTCTCAGAGAATACTCTGGGGCTTTATTTATGTTTGTAATGACATTCCCCAATTTAATTTTGTCAATCCATATTCTGAGAGAGGCAAGGTTTAGTAAATTCGGGAGATGATGACAAAAGAAAAATAGTAGCAAAAATAGATGATCGCCAACCAACATGAAAGGGGATGGGAAGTAATATATCACCGCGCCCATGCCTTACTAGCTGCCGAAATAGCCGGACATTGGCACAGTAAAGACAGACCACAACGGATAATTGAAACTGTAGCGGCTATTTCTCATCACGACGATTTAGAACGCGAATGGGAAGGAAAAAACCTTACACCCGCAGGTACGCCTTTAGATTTTACGCTTGATCAAGAAACTAACTTAGAAAAGCTGAAAGAACAAACCGTCAATTCTCGCTATCGGGGACGCTGGGTAGCAATGCTCATTTCTATGCACACCAGCTTTCTCAATGAAGGTAAACGGGGAGAATCGCCGGAACTCGATAGCTTTTTAGATGAGCAATTGGCAAATCAAGTAAAATGGCGCAAAGAATTAAAAGTTAATAAAGAAGAAGCTGAGAAAGCCTATGCTTTTTTTCAATGGTGCGATCGCTTTTCCTTAATTCTTTGCAATCGTGAGTTACCCGCTGGACAACGAGCCTTAGAAATTAGTAAAGGGCCCGACGGCAAGCGGTATGATGTCATGGAAACAAGCGAGGGTGATGTCTGCGTCAAACCTTGGCCTTTTGAACAGGAAAAGTTTACTGTGGCGATTGAAGCTTGTTATTTAGACCAAGTACAGTTTACTGATAGCGCCGAACTTACCGCAGCCTTGCAAAATGCGCCCATTAAATTATTGGAGTGGACGTTAGTTAAGCAATAATTACTACCAGATTGGTTCGAGATTGAGGATAAATCCAGGTAAAACTGCTTCTGCTGATAACGCAATAGGAGAGGCAATTATTTCTACTTCTGTATTGACGCGATAGATTTCTACTTGCTGAGATTTGCGGTCAATCAACCAACCTAATTGAGTACCGTTAGCTAAATATTCAAGCATTTTGTCTTGGATTACAGAAGTGCGATCGCTCGGCGAAAGTAATTCAATGACAAAATCAGGACACAGGGGAATAAATTTTTGTTTTTGCGACGAAGTAAGAGTATCCCATCGTTCTAATTTTATCCAAGCAGCATCAGGAGAGCGAAAGGCGGAATTAGGGAGCCTAAAACCTGTGGAAGAATCAAAAGCAATTCCAGTTGCATCTACATCCGCCCAGTTAAATAATTGCTGGCTGATTCTACCATTTCGATTTCCTGTTTCTCCGCCAGTGGGTGGCATAATAATTAGTTCTCCCGTTGCGGTGCGTTCAAACCTAAGATCCCGGTTTGCCTGACATAGCTGAAAATATTGTTCATCGCTCAGGCTAATAATCGAGTTGAGATGAACGGTTAAAGCATTCATTTTGATTTGTAGAATTAAGAGTAGGGGTAGGCATTTATATTCGCCTTAATACAACTATTCTATGCCTTTGATTTGGTATTCTAATTGTTGCTTTTGCCAAAACGCTAGTTTAAACAGTATTGCCTAAAAGTAATAGAAAGGTTTATTAAAAAACTAAAGATCCAGTATCTTTCCAGTTTACTTGAAACCTTTGAGAAACTGCTAATGTATGCAGCCTGTGATACCAACCATAAGCAATAAGTTTTTCAGATGGCGTTGATATTTGCAAAAAATTTGTGCCATACATTCCAGTTTTTTCGCTACCGCTAACGATAAAATCATCATTTGCAGGCTTATAGGAGCCAGTAACATTATCTGAAATATACCAATATAAAGACGAATTAGTAATTTTTTTATGTGCCAATTTTTCCAGCCACTTGGGATTCATCAGCATCTTGAAGCAGGAGAAAAATAAATGATATTTCCCATCTTTGTAAATAACTTGAGGTCTTTCCATGTGGTAGTAGGGCCAATCTATGGCATTGGTAGGGGCTTCAATAGCTGGCGGTAACAACTTGTAGGGGCCAACTATTTTATCTGATACTGCCAAACCAATACATCCTTGAAAATTGCCAATTGCTTTAGAACTAGCACAAATAAACATATAATAATTGCCAGTTTTGTCATCCTTAAAAATGTAAGGATCGCGCCAGTGAAAATGACCCGTCCACTGACT
>JACCVJ010000310.1 GCA_013698215.1 Tatlockia sp.
GGCAATTTGACAAAGATACGTTGCTTACTCCCTGCATTTATCTTACGCACCACCGCCCAGACCTTTACCCAGAACCTAAGCAATTTAAGCCAGAGCGCTTTCTAGAGCGGCAATTTTCCTCTTATGAATACCTGCCCTTTGGCGGGGGCAATCGGCGCTGTATTGGCATGGCATTTGCCTTGTACGAGATGAAATTAGTGCTGGCAACAGTGATGTCTCGCTACAGTTTGGAACTTTCTAGAAGTCATGATGTAAAACCTGTACGTCGCGGTATTACCCTAGCGCCTTCTGGCGGTAAGTGGTTGGTGGCAACGCAGCGTCATACCTCTAAAGAACTTGTGAGCAGCTAAAGTTAAAGCTCGATAGAAGCAGGAAAATTTGGCACAATTACTGAATTTATCATCTGTCCATCTCTACTATAAAAACTTATTTTTCCATTTTCATTACACAACCAAAATTCTGCTGCACCAGCTTTGAAATAAAGTTCTTTTTTAAACTTCATTTCTTCTAAAGTATTACTAGATGATTTTATTTCGATGCAAATTTCTGGAGCAATGGAGCAAACATCGTCATTTTTAATTTGTTGATATCGCTCTCTAGAAATCCAAACTACATCAGCTACTTTTACATTATCTTCTGTTTGAATTGGACACTCTGGGTAAGTTAAGCCTTCTTTAACCATCGATTGAATTATTGATTGAATTACCCCTTGATAAACTGAGTGTTTGTTCTTTGCTGGACTCATAACAATTTGTCCCCAGCGATTAAGCTCAATTTTGTAGGGAATATCTTGCAATGCTGAGTCTGCACAAACTTCTTGCCAGTTCATAAGTTATTTAGGTAACTTGATTCCCCGAATAGCATAATCTAACAACTCTATGGGGTGAATTACATCAATTTTTTTACCTTGCATTTCTAAATGTTTATTTATTTGCAACGTACAACCAGGATTAGACGAAGCAATTAAATCTGCACCAGTATTGAGTAAATTCTGCACTTTTTGATTGCCTAATTCCTCCGCAACTTCCGGTTGCAGCATATTATAAACCCCTGCACTACCACAACATAAAGCCGCGTCGATAGGTTCAACTAACTTGACTTGGGGAATTTGTTTTAACAACTGACGCGGTTGGACGCTAATTTTTTGACCATGCAATAAATGACACGCATCTTGATAGACAAGAGTTAAGGTTTCCTCGGTAATTGGCAACAATTTCGCCGTCAATCCCACCGTTGCTAAAAACTCTTGAACGTCTTTAACTTTACTTGCAAATTTTTGAGCTTTTTCTTGATATTCTGCGTCATCTTGTAATATATGACCATACTCTTTTAAAGTATGACCACATCCAGCAGCGTTAATAATTACGGCATCAACTTCCGTATCTGCAAAACTATCAATCATCTGTCTCGCCAAGCTTTGCGCCTGTTCCGTTTGTCCTTGATGTTCGGGAAGCGCCGCGCAACAGCCTTGACTTTTGGGAATTACAACTTCACAACCATTAGCAGTTAAAACTCTTACCGTCGCCTCATTAACTGGGGAGAAAAATAAGCGCTGTACGCAACCTAAAATCATGCCTACACGATAGCGTTTTTCTCCTTGAGCGGGAATAATTGTAGGTAAGTTATCTTGAAAAGCTTTAAGAGTAACTTTTGGTAAAATTGATTCCATCGCTGCTAGGCGTGGAGATACTTTTTTAAGTAAGTTTGTCGAGCGAACAATTTTTTGTAAGCCCAGCTTTTGATATACCAGTAAAGGTGCAAGTAAAAAGCGTAATCTGTTCGGGTAAGGGAATAAAGAAAAAATGATTTGTCTAATTAATTTATCAGGCAAACTTCGGGGATAGTTGCGCTCAATTTGTGGGCGAGTTGCTACTAATAATTTGTCATATTGTACCCCAGACGGGCAAGTGGTGACGCAAGCAAGACAACCTAAACAAGAATCAAAATGTTCTACCGTAGCTTCATTTAAAGGTATTTTCCCTTCGTTGATAGCATCCATTAGATAAATTCTACCTCTTGGCGAATCCATCTCTTTACCAATTACTCTATAACTCGGACAGGTAGAAAGGCAAAATCCACAGTGGACGCAAGTATCAATTAGTTTAGGATTGGGTGGGTTTTGCTCGTCAAAGCCATTAATATTACTTAGAGTTGCAATGTCACTAGGAGGATTTTCGGAAGTTTGCATAATTAAAAGTTTATCTAAATTCCGCCGACAAAACGGTGAGGATTAAGTACATTTTTGGGATCAAATTGATGTTTGATTTTTTGCATCAATTCCAAGGAGTTACCAGCATAACCCCACACATCTAGCTGTTGCTTGCAGCCAATGGGTGCTTCTAATATTGTAAGAAAACCGCCTTTACTTTGACAAAGCGATCGCACCCTTAAAATCTCTGCTACTGTAGTATCGGCTGGACATCGCCATACACCTAACCCACTAAGGGCGTGAATTAAGCTCATTCCCCAGCTTACGCTATCAAGAAGCAACATTATCTCTACGGCGGTGGCTTGTAATACACCGATTTTGCAAGTAATTTGCTCTATATCAGTTTGGCGCATTTGTTGCTGTAATTCTTGCCAGAGCCTAGCTTCATCTTTATCTATATAAATTGAGCTATGCAACCCTAACTGTTTCCCTACTTCTACTAGAGTAGCTGACTGTTGTTTTACGCTTTCCCTTAAGCTGGCAAAACTAGCAACTAATCCCATCCCCTCACCTAAGCACAAATTTGTAACTAACTCTGGTGACAATAAGTCAAATTTAGCAGGAGTTAAAGCCGAAGCGCGGAGGGTTTTTGCGGCTTGAGTAAGGTTTTCTACATTCCCTGTCAATACAACAGTTATGGAAGCTTCTGGTAGCGGATAAACTCGTAAAGTAGCTTGACAAATTGCGCCTAGTGTGCCATAAGAGCCAGTAAATAATTTCATTAAGTCGTAGCCAGCAACATTTTTTACTACTCGTCCTCCAGCTATTGCAATCTGTCCATCGGCGCGGACAAAAGTAATACCCAGCAACAAATCTCTTACCCCACCGTAGCGTTGGCGTAACGAACCAGCATCCGCCGTAGCGATGATACCTCCGATAGTAGCAGATTCGGGGCTGGCGGGGTCGAGGGGGAGAAACTGCCCAGATTTTGCTAAAACAGCTTGCAAATCAGCAAATTTTGTGCCAGCTTCTACCGTTACCGTTAAGTCGCCTACAGCGTGTTCAATTACTTGGTTTAAGCCTTCGATACTGACAACTACATCTACATTTTGTACCAATCCACCCCAGCTAAGTTTGCTACCACCGCTACAAAGTAAAATTTTCCCGTTGTTATCGTGAATGTAAGCAATAACTGCGGCTATTTCTAGCGGATTTTGGGGATAAACAATACACTGTGGATTAGTAGGAGATGCGAAGTTTTGTGTTATTTCTTTTTGTTTGGTAGAGTCGAGATTTTCCCACGGACAAAATTTTTTTTGACTAACTAGGGTTTTTATTTGAGAAAAAGTCGCATTCATCCTAATTTATTTAATACTAGCAACAGTAAATCTACTGATTTAGTTTATATTATCTTGCTTTAACCCCTAAGCCAAACAATTATATTGGTAATTAGTTTTTAAATCTGCAACTATTTAAGGCATATCGACAAATTAATAAATAATTTTTGATTAATGACAATCGCTCTAAACAATAAATTCTATGAATCCATTGCTAGAGGACGTTTTACTCGTAAGCAAATCTGAAGCAGGGAAAATACAACTTAATTTAACTCACCTAGCTTTAATTAGTTTTTGTCCGCAGTTAGCAGAAGAAACACAAATGAGCGCGGGTAGCCATCATATTATTAATTGTGTTATTTGAGGTGATAATAGTAATGCTTATTTAGATGAAAAATTAATATATCATATTTTTTTTAAGTAATCTACCTTCTAATGCTATTAAATATTCTCCCCAAGGCGGGGAAGTTGATTTTAGTTTAACTTGCGAAGCTCATCAAGCAACTTTTGAAATTAAAGATTGTGGGATAGGTATTCCTGCCAAAGATATAGAACAGTTGTTTAGTTCTTTTCGCCGGGGTAGTAATGTTAAATCAATTCAGGTACGGAATTAGGATTGTTAATTGTTAAACAATAGGTAAACTTGCACGGCGGAACAATTACAGTTAACAGTGAAGTAGGAATAGGAACTACATTTACAGTTATACTACCTTTTATTTCCAACAATTAATCTGATGATAGTAAAAAGTAATATTTAATATATTTAGCCAGCTAAGGTAAAATATATATTGATATTTTAAATACTAGGTAAAAGAATTTGTTAGCACTTTTTACTTCGTCAATATTAGCAATAAATACCGTCTCCTCAACTCTCCATCTCTCCCGCAAAAACTCTTATCACCTGCACCTATTGCCCAATTTTTACCCTCAGATACACCCGTCTTAGGGTTAGTTGATACAAAAACTGAAAAATGGCAAAGTTTAAGCAAATTTGAATTATTTTCTCAGATTTACAGTACCGTAGAAAATATATTGCCTGCTCAAATGGGTTTAAATTATCAAACAGATATTAAACCCTGGTTAGGAGAACAGGCAGCCTTTGCATTTATGCCCCAAAAAGAGGCAAAGCTAGTTAGTTTAAATGATAGTTTTTTGCTGATAGTGGCGGTGAAAGATAAACAACAATTGCAAGCCTTCATAGAAAGATTCAAGGAGAAAAGTTCGCAAGAAATAACAGAAAGACAGTACAAGGGCGTACAAATTTTGGAATGGAAGCCTCCTGCACCTGATTTGCTAGAGGATACTCCCCCAGTTTCTACATTGCCCTTAAAAACTTCTAAACTACCAAAGTCATTTATAGCTGCAATCCCAGCCTTACCCAGATTACCAGTACCTAAACCAGATAGTATCAAAAACCAAGGTATGGCGATCGCACTGTTACCAAAATACATAGTTATAGCCAGCACAGCTAAACCTATTGAACAGTTACTAGATAAGCCTCCAGGAGGTGCTAATTTAGCCCAAAACCCCAATTTTAAACAAATAACCCAGCATCCTCAATACAGTCAAGCATTATTTACAATCTACCAAGACCCTAGTAAGTTTCTCTCTTTATTCAAGTCTTTTCCGCAAGACCCTAGTTTACCTTTTGCTATTCCTCCCAGCGCCCTTAATACCGCCCAAGTAGAGCAATATAGTTCGATAAGCGGTTTCGTATGGGAGCAACCAGAAGGCTTACGCTTGCAACTTAATGCCTACCGCAAACAGCCGAGTTTAACTAATGTCTTAGCTTCTAATACCACGCAATTACTCCCGCGCCTTCCTGCACCCGCTTACGGTGTAACAACTGGAAGTAATATTTATGGGCAGTGGCAAATGTTAGTAACCGCCCTAAGTAGCACTCCGCAATTTAAAGATGGACTAGCACAGTTTAATCAAGCTTTTACTACCACTACCAAATTAGACCTAGATAAGGATATTTTAAGCTGGATGACTGGCGAGTTTGCTTTGTTTTTCTATCCCACCAAACAAGGCTTAATAAGTAGCGAATTAAATATGGGGTTAGGCTTTTTGGTGCAAACAACAAGTCGCCCTAAAGCTGAAGCTAGTTTAAATAAATTGGGCGAATCTATCAAGGCTATTTCTAGCGGTGGATTATCTGTTAATAATTACGATAATACAGATGGCTTTTCTATCAATACTTGGGAAATTGGGGGGAAAAGTATATTTGCTTACACTTGGATAGATGATAAAACTCTATTGATTTCAACAGGATTAGGAGCAGTTACAGAATTATTGCCCCAACCTCAAAAACAACTTGCAAAAGATTATAACTTTGCTACGGCTACAAGTTCTTTACCTTTTCCTAATCAAGGTTATTTTTACATTAACATGGGTTCTTCTTTGTCATGGGTATATAGTCTTGCACCGGAAACATTTAATGCTCCATATTTTCAAATCTTTAAGCAAGTTATTGGTAGCGTGCGTAGCGTCAGTACAACCACAACTACTACTAGCAAACAAGAACAATATGACGGTTTACTTGTATTAGCACCTGCTAAAAAGTAATAGTTAGTCTGGGATTTAACACCCAGACTAATATCTAGAATAACTCTACTGTCTCAAATTGTTTCAGGTTTTGAGCATTTGCAGCTTCTCCGCAAGTGCGGGGAGTAGGAAATATTTTATCTGGATTCGCTAAACCTTTTGGGTTAAATGCTGCGCGTACATACTGCATAGTTTCTAAATCTATTTCTGTAAACATACTTGGCATATAACACTTTTTATCTGCGCCAATACCATGTTCTCCAGAAAGACTACCCCCTACTTGTACGCAAAGCTTGAGAATATCACCGCCCAATTCTTCTACTTTTTCAAAAGCCCCAGGTACGGCATTATCGTAAAGAATTAATGGGTGCAGGTTGCCATCTCCAGCATGAAATACGTTCGCAATTTTGTAACCGTACTTTTTGCTTAAATTTTCAATCTCTTGCAGTACAAAAGATAATTTAGTCCGAGGAATTACCCCATCTTGGACATAATAATCTGGGCTAAGATGTCCCGCCGCCGCAAAAGCAGCTTTCCGCCCTTTCCATAACTTATTGCGCGTTTCTATATCGTTTGCTGAAGTTACATTTCTCGCCCCATTTTGCTTGCAAATAGCCGCGATTCTTTTTTTCGTTTCGTCTACTTCTACTTGCAAACCATCTACTTCTACTAACAAAATTGCCTCCGCATCACGGGGATAGCAATTTGTCGCTACTACATCCTCTACAGCGTTGATGCTAAGATTGTCCATCATCTCCATACCCGCCGGAATTATCCCCGCGCTGATGATATCGGAAACCGCCGCCCCCGCGGCTTCAATACTGGTAAAGTCTGCCAATAAAACGCAAATTGATTCAGCAGTTTTAAGGATTTTTAAAGTAATTTCTGTGGCAATGCCTAACGTGCCTTCCGAACCGACAAATACTCCAGTAAGATCGTAACCAGGCATCTCCGGTATTTGTCCGCCGACATCAGCAATAGAGCCATCAGGTAATACTAATTTCAGCCCCAGAACGTGGTTAGTAGTTACGCCGTACTTTAAGCAATGTACGCCCCCGGAGTTTTCTGCTACATTACCACCAATAGAGCAAATAATTTGACTAGAAGGGTCGGGCGCGTAGTAAAATCCCGCACCGCTTACCGCTTGCGTCACCCAGTTATTAATGACTCCCGGCTGTACGGTGACTCGCTGATTTTCTAAATCGATATCAAGTATTTGCCGCATTAAAGCCGTAACAATTAGAACGCAGTTTTCTGTAGGTAAAGCGCCCCCCGATAAGCCTGTACCAGCACCCCGCGCAATAAATGCTACAGAATTGCGATCGCATACCTTAACTATCTCTGCTACTTGTTCGGTAGTTCTTGGTAATACTACTACTTCTGGGCGGTGGCGATAGCTGGCTAACCCGTCGCACTCGTAGGTTATCAATTCTTCCCGGCGCTGCACTACTCCTTTTTTACCAACAATTGCCTCGAATTGCTTAATTATTGGCTTCCAGTTACGTTGTTTAGTTGCTTCAACTAACATTAAATGGCTTTCCAGTATTAATCTTTATATCTACTTATGATGAATTAAATTATTGTGTATTTTTGTAAAGATTTTGATTCTTCATCTAGCTTTCACTTGCGTATTTTTACTCATTGACGTATAATTGTATAATGGGAGTACCAGCATAAATATTATCAGTGCCAATATTATCCATTATAACATAAATTTTAAACCAAAAAGCACCCAAAGTCAAGCCCCATCTCCCTTATTTACTCAGCTTTTTTGCTTGTAAAAACTCCCTAACAACTTGTTTAACATCACGCTTTTCGCCTTCTACTTGATAATTCAAACGACGCATTTGTGATTCATCAATTAAACCGCCTAGTTGCGCGATCGCACTTTGCAATTGCGGGTGCTGTTTCAAAGCCGCTTGACGCACAATTGGCGTAGCTTCGTAGGGTGGAAAGTAATGCTTATCGTCAGTCAGCACAACCAAGTCTAAGCGCGGAATTGCCCCATCGGTAGAATTTCCGGCAACTAAATCTACTTGCTTTTGCTGCAATGCTTGGTACAGCAAACCTAGATCAATAATTTTAGGTGGTTTAGCAAACTTGAGATTATAGGTTTTACTAAGTCCTGGCAAACCGTCTTCGCGTTCGCTAAATTCGTAGCCAAAGCCTGCTTGCCATTGGGGAGTATATTTAGCTGCTTGGGAAATTGTTTGCAGATTTTTTGCTCTAGCATCATCGCCGCGAATAACCATAGCAAAGGTATTTTGAAAGCCCAAGGGTGGCATAACTTCTAGCTGAAATTGCTCGGCGTAAGCTTGTTTTAATTGCTGGTAAACTTTTTGCGGATCGGTAATTGCCTTTTGTTTCAAAATTGTAGTAAAAGCTGTGCCTGTATATTCAACATAAGCATCAATTTGTCCGGCTTTAATCGCTTCGTGACAAATAAAAGTTCCACCAAGATGCAAGCGACGATTGACTTTTAGCTTAGTATTTGCTTCAATATGCTGCGCTAGAAGTTCGCCTAAAATATCTTGCTCAGTGAAATCTTTAGAGCCAATCGTAATACTATTGTTAGGAGCAGAACAACTATAAATCCCAACTATCAAAGCAAAACTCAATAACCATAACGCCAAAAACCTTTTCATCTTCTACTTACCTTTGTAAACCGCCCTTCAAGCCAACCAATAGCTACATCTAACAATAAAGCGATCGCCGCCGCCGGAACCGCACCCGCTAAAATTAGCTCATTATTTAACGTGGCAATCCCTCTAAATACAAATTCACCCAAACCACCCGCACCAATAGCCGCCGCAATCGTCGCCACACCAACACCAATTACCGCCGCTACTCGTACCCCCGCTAAGATTACTCCCAAAGCTAAGGGAATTTCTACTTGCAATAATAACTGGCGGCTTGTCATCCCCATACCTCTACCAGCTTCGCGGATAGCCGGATCGATATTAACAATCCCTGTGTAAGTATTGCGGATAATCGGTAAAAAAGAATATAAAGTTAAGGCAATAATTGCGGTACGTTCGCCAATACCGCCAATATACGGGATAGGGAGCAAAAAGCCAAACAACGCCAAGCTAGGAATTGTTTGGAGGATATTAGCAATACCTAAAATTGGTTGACGCAGATTCTCCCGACGAGTAATAACAATACCCAAAGGAATACCGATAACTGTTGCAAAAAATATCGCCGTACCCACTAAAAATAAATGTTTACCTGTTGCTTGAATAATCTCTGCGGCGTACTTAACTAAGAAAAAATTTAACATTCATTTATGGCTTAAACATCCCTAAACATTCTAGAAAGGCGATCGCTTCTGGGTGGGAAGACTTTAAAAATTCTGCGGGTGTTTCTAATACTACCAAGCGTCCAGCTTCCATTAAACCAATGCGAGAAGCTAAAACAAAAGCTTCTTGGATATCGTGAGTCACAAAAACAACGGTTTTATTTAATTGCTGTTGCAGTCGATGAAACTCCTGTTGCAATTCTAGGCGCGTAATTGGATCGAGTGCGCCAAAAGGTTCATCCATTAATAATATTGGCGGGTCGGCAGCTATAGCCCTTGC
>JACCVJ010000323.1 GCA_013698215.1 Tatlockia sp.
GAAGTTTATCGTTGAGTCCTTGAGAAATAATCTGTTGAGAATCGGCAATTCCTCTAGCTTCAATGCGCTTACGTTCGGCTTCTTTGCGTTCTTTTTGAATCACAAAATCCATTTGCTGAGTTTGCTGTGCTTGTAGATTGTCTTCTACCGCTTGGCTAATTTTTGCAGGCAATTCCAGCTTTCTTCAGGGAGTATCTTCGATAATTATCCCCCGATGGGCAACAAGCAGGCTTAAAGAATCGCGGATATCTTGAGCTAACTTCTATCTTTCGGAGGTATAAAGAGCTTTGGCATTGGAAGTAGCGGTTACTTTGCGAATTACCGAGCGAAATTGAGGAATTAGGATAATTTGCTCGTAAGATGTAGTAGTTGCGATCGCAATAATTGAGTAACGATTAATTAGGAGTTTCATGATTTTAGTTAGAAGCTCGATTTTTTAGCTCTTAATCTTAGAGTTCCCAATTGCGATCAAAGTTCTCAACTTAACTACTTGCTTGCAAATCTTGATGAGCCATTGTCGCTAGTTGGACAATTGCCATTTGGTCTATTGGGGGCGTTTGGCTATACATTCCCAGCCACAAAAGATACTCAATATTTCCGGCGGGCCCTTGCAGAGGCGACCAAGTTAAACCGCGATATTGCCAGCCAGTTTCTAAAGCAGCTTGCAGGACATGAAAAATAGCATCTGCTTGGTCTTTGGGGTCGCGGACAACGCCTTTTTTACCTACGCGGGACTTGCCAACCTCAAATTGTGGTTTAACTAGCAATACCGCCTCTCGTGGCGGTACTAACAATTGCCACAAAGCAGGCATAACCTTAGTTAAGGAAATAAACGACACATCTACCACGGTCAAATCGGCTATTTCCGCACCTTGATACAACGTTTGAGGCTGAAGGTGTCGCAAATTGGTACGTTCAGACAAAACTACGCGCTCGTCGTTACGCAAGCCCCAGTCCACTTGTCCGTAGCCAACATCAACGCCATAAACTTTTTTTGCACCATTTTGTAACAAGCAGTCAGTAAAGCCACCTGTAGAGATGCCACCATCAAGACAAATTCTATCCGTAACATCGATAGCAAATACAGATAAAGCTTTGGCGAGTTTTTCGCCACCTCTAGAGACGTAAGGCAACTTTGCTTTAACTTGAATTTGGGCTTTTGAGTCAACTTCTGTACCTACTTTATCGACAACTTGCCCATTTACTCTAACTTCGCCAGCTTGGATTAACCTTTGAGCTAAAGTACGAGAGGAGCATAATTCAAGCTCTACTAATAGAGTATCTAATCGTTGTTTAGGCAAAGAATTTTATTGAGTTCAAATATTAATATTGCATTTAAACGAGCTTAGTTAAAATTTCCGCAATGCAAGTCCGGCAAGGATCTAGCGGATATATTGACAGACATTTTGCAGGGGGTTTGGGGGAGGCAACTCGTCCCCTGATGGGGAGGCAAAAAGCGGTGTAGCTCTGCTTCCCGCTTTGTTGCCGTTGGGTTTGGGGGGCAGACCCCCCAATTCCTGGTTTTTCCTAAAGCAAGCTATGTTTAGTTAAAAGCACCCTATGTTAAGAAGCCCACAAAATCAATCGGGGTTCGTAAGGACTAGACAAGTATTCGTGCTGCGGTAGTACGCGCAAAGACAAGCCCTGTAAACCAGAATGAGTATAAACAACCTCTGCGGTATAAACACTACTACCATTAGAATCTTGCTCTTGACACTCCATAACTACCGGAATGCCATCAACAATCTCACCATTAGCATCAATAGCACCCTGATAGAGTTGGACTTGAATATCATTAGGAGTTAAAGTTGCAAGATCGATTTTTGCTTTCACCGTAATAGTTTGGTCTACTTTCACATCCGCCGTATCAGAAATATCGATACTAGCGATTTTGATGTTGTACCAATGGTTTGATAAATTTGCTTTCCACTCTGCTAATTCATGGGCTGGCGCGTAGTGGTCAACACTTAAACTATGATAGCGATCGCTTGCTGGGAAATAAGCCCTCATTGCATACTCGCTCACCATCCGCTCAGTATTAAAAAACGGACAATTGAGCCGAATTGCGTCTTTCATCTTTGCTACCCAATGGCGCGGTAAACCTTCCCCATCGCGGTTGTAAAACAAAGGCACTACATCTTGCTCAATTAAATCGTACAAAGCATTTGCCTCTATTTCATCTTGATACATGGGGTCTTCGTAATTTTCCCCGTGTCCAATCGCCCAACCCGTGCGCACATAATCGGCTTCATCCCACCAGCCATCTAAAACACTCAAGTTTGGCAAACCATTCATTGATGCTTTCATCCCGCTAGTACCGGAAGCTTCGCGGGGACGACGAGGAGTATTGAGCCAAATATCGCACCCCGCAACCAATAATCGGGCTACATGAATATCGTAATTAGGCACGAATACCACTTGCTTAGACAAACCCTGTTCGCGGATAAAGTGGTTAATATCGCGGATTAACTCTTTCCCAGGAATGTCTTTAGGGTGAGCCTTCCCAGAAATTACAAATTGCACCCGACGGTCTTTATTTCCTGCCAAAATCCGCTTGCATCTTTCCAAATCCCGCATCCACAACGTAGCGCGTTTGTAAGTAGCAAAACGACGGGCAAAACCAATCGTTAAAACTGAAGGATCTAGCGCTTCTTGTGCTTGGACAATTTCGGCTGGACTTGCCCCGCGATCGCGTAAATGCTTTACTAAATGTTCGCGGACAAACACCACCATATCTAAACGGCAACGTTCGTGATTGCGCCATAACTCCTCATCGGGAATTGTACTTATACGTTCCCACAACGGGCTATTTACCGGGGCTGAAGACCAATTTGGGCCAAGGTAGCGATCGTACAGAGTTTGAGTCGCATTAGCAACACAACTACGGGCGTGAACCCCATTAGTAATTGCTGTAATCGGTACTTCTTGGACAGGCAAATTCTGCCATAAAGCTTTAAACATTCCCCGCGATACTACTCCGTGCAACTGGGCAACACCATTAGCAAAGGTTGCAGTTTTTAGAGCTAACACTGCCATACTAAAAGGCGAAGTAAGATCCCCAGTATTTTCCCTTCCTAAACCTAAAAATTGATCTTTGGTTAAACCAAAAACTTCCGCATAACGCCCCAAATAATACAAAGTTTTATCTGGTGCGAATAAGTCAATTCCCGCAGGTACGGGCGTATGAGTTGTAAAAATATTACTTGAGGCAACTAATTGGCTTGCTTGCTCGTACTTCAAGCCTTCTTCTTGCATCAAGATTCTCGTCCGTTCTAAAGCCGAAAAAGCAGCGTGTCCCTCGTTCATGTGATAGGCTGTAACGCGCAAGCCTAAAGCTTTGAGCATTTGTACCCCACCAACTCCTAACATAATTTCCTGGTGGATACGCATATCAATGTCACCACCATACAATTGATCGGTGATGTCATGATCATAGGGGTTATTTGGTTCAATATTTGTATCCATTAGGTACAAAGGAACAGTACCCACCTGCACCCGCCAAACTCTAGCGTAAACCTTGCGTCCTGGATAATCTACCTCAATTCGCAACTCCGAACCATCGGCGTTACGCTCTAAAAACAAGGGCATATTATAAAAATCATTGCTGAGGTAGCGCTCTTGCTGCCAACCATCGGCGTTGAGGTACTGAGCAAAGTATCCTTGCTGGTAGAGTAAGCCGACTCCTACTAGAGGTAAGCCTAAATCACTCGCCGATTTTAAATGATCTCCCGCTAAAACTCCCAAGCCGCCCGAATAAATAGGCAAACAATCAACTAAACCAAATTCTGCGGAAAAATACGCAAAACATTCTTGGGAATATTTATCTGCTTTATTTGCTGTTTCCTGCGCCCGATGTTTATCGTACCAGCTACGCTCTTGCAAATATTCTTCTAACTGACGTGCGGCTCTGTCCATTTGGGCTAAAAAGCCTTCGTCTTCTACAACTTCCTGCAAACGTACTTGGCTAACATTGCCCAGCATATAAACCGGATTGTGGTGGCTGACTTCCCATAAATCGGGATCTAAGCGGCGAAATAAATCCTTGCTCTCGGCATTCCAATCCCAATGTAAGTTGTAAGCTAACGGGCGCAAGCTTTCTAGGCGAGGTGGCAAAGAAGGAGAAACATTAAATGTTCTAATTGGCTGCATGAGTTGATAAGAATTTAAAAGAGGTGGTTATGGCTATTGTTTACCTGGTTCTACCTTGAATTGGCAACGGTTGATACTTTTTTGGGCAAAAAAGATTTGTGCAGGTAGTTTTTATAGCGCTTTATTATCTACTAATTAACTCTGATGCGATCGCCTTGCCGAAAAATCGCCTAATCTTTCGGTATCATAAGAAAGCTATCTGCTTAATTTTTATTGCGGAGATAAATTCTGTGGTCACTCTCAAAATAGCTGTGTATATTGTGGTTGGTATATTTGTAGCGATGTTCTTCTTTGGCTTTTTGTCAAATGATCCTTCGCGTAATCCTAGCCGTCGTGATTCTGAATAAGCTTCACTTTGCGTCTATTGCCAACAAATAAACAAAAACTAACTTTAAGAGGCGGTTGCCAGTGTGGTTAAATTCATGCTTTCGGGCTGATAATTCGCTACTAATGGTTTGAACGAATATGCCCTACCCAATACCATTACCTACACCGCCTCCTATAGTTCAAGGAGAAAATAATCCCTCTATTGACTTCAAGCCATTAATTTCCGAACCAAATCCTCATCTTAGTCCGGTAGTAACTCTAAATACCCCTGCACCTCTACCTGCTCCCTTACAAGCCGCTAAAGAGGCAGAACTACTGTTTGCCCCCAATTTAGCCAGCGATCGCACTAGGGAAACAACAAGGGCGGCTCAAGTAGAGTCTGTAGCACCTCCTCCAATCTCTGAGGAAGTTCAAAATATACCCCCCAAAACGCAATCCACACCCAATCTAGAAACGCCATCTACGCCACCAGCCCAAAGTATAGAGATACCTGTAGAAACCGCGCCTAGTACAAACCAACCGAGTAATGTTGCTCCAGTAAGTGGCCGAATTGTCGAATTAAATGCCGATCGCCAAGAGTACGATCAGCAAAGACAAATTGTTACAGCCGAAGGAAATGTAGTAGTAAGACTAAACGGCGGGGTGATAGACGCAGATAATTTACAAATTAATTTATCTAACCGCATCGCTGTAGGACAAGGAGATGTAGCCGTAACGCGAGGCGAACAAGTCTTGCGAGGTGAGAGATTTACCTACAATTTCGTGCAAAATACTGGAGAATTACTCAATGCTAGTGGAGAGATTTTTATTCCTAGCGCCAGTCAAGACCTTTCGCTAAATTTGGCAACCGATGTCAGTGCTGGAGGAGTAAGCGCAAATCCACCAAGCGATCGCATTACCGCCAATCAACCCAGACAAAATGTGACAACTACTGGTGGAATTGGAATTAATGTCGGTGCAGGCAATGATATAAACAATGTTGCTTTACCGCAACAAGGTGGTGAAGTTCGCCGCTTGAGCTTTAAAGCCCAGCAAGTACAATTTTACCCCCAAGGCTGGCAAGCCCAAAATGTTACAATTACAAACGATCCTTTTGCGCCACCAGAACTAGAATTAAGAGCCGATACCGTTACATTAACAAGAGAAACACCCCAGCGCGATCGCATTGTTACCACTCGCCAGCGTTTAGTATTCGACCAAGGACTATCAATCCCCATTCCTAAAAATGAAACCGTAATTGATCGCACCGAAAGAGAAGTTACCCCAGGATTATTTCAAAT
>JACCVJ010000409.1 GCA_013698215.1 Tatlockia sp.
GCAATGGGTTGGGGACTTGCAACTATAACTAGCGCCCAACCAGTCTCAACCGAGGAAATCGGTACAGTAGACATAATTCCTGATCGCTATCAATTAGGACAAGAACTATACTTAGAAAACTGCGCTAGTTGTCATCTTGGTATACCCCCGGCGGTACTACCTACACAAACCTGGCAAAGAGTAATCCAAGATTCCCAACACTACGGCGTAACTATAAAACCTTTAATTGACCCTGCGCGGTTAATAGTATGGCAATACTTACAAGTTTTTTCGCGATCGCAATTAAAAGACGAAGAAGAAATACCTTACAGAATTAGCGAATCTCGTTACTTTAAAGCATTGCATCCTCAAGTCAAGCTACCCCGTCCCCTAGAATTAAGTAGCTGTGCTGGCTGTCATGTGGGCGCAAACGAGTACAATTTCCGCAAATTAAGTGCCGAATGGCAGTAATTACTACCAAAAGTAATCGCATCCCTCTACAGTCCTAGCTAGGGTCGAAATGATACGATTAATATAGTTTCATAATTTGGAATAAGTTAGCTTCTACATGGAGGAATGAAGCTCCAGCCAACGCCGCCTTAATAGGCTTTACAACTTGCGAGTTTTGATAACTCCACACAAATAAACATATATTCTAAATATTTACCTACCATGCTAAAAACCTTGCTGGGCGACCCTAACGCTCGTAAGCTCAAAAAATTTCAACCCGCAGTTAAAGAAGTTAACCTTTTAGAAGAGGAGATTCAAATCCTCTCTGATGAGCAACTAACTGGTAAAACTGTTGAATTTAAACAACGCCTTGCTAAAGGTGAAAGTTTAGAAGATTTACTTCCTGAAGCTTTTGCTGTAGTTAGAGAAGCGGGAAAGCGCGTACTAGGATTGCGACATTTTGAAGTGCAAATATTAGGCGGAACTATTCTGCATAAAGGACAAATTGCGGAGATGAAAACGGGAGAAGGAAAAACATTAGTTTCTACCCTTCCCGCCTACCTAAATGGACTTACAGGTAAAGGAGTCCACGTTGTCACCGTAAACGACTACCTAGCCCGCCGAGATGCCGAATGGATGGGACAAGTACACCGCTTTTTGGGACTGAGTGTGGGGCTAATTCAGCAAGGAATGGGCCCCGCCGAACGTAAAAAAAATTACGACTGCGATATTACCTATGTGACCAATAGCGAAGTAGGTTTTGACTACTTACGCGACAACATGGCGACTTCCATTGTCGATGTCGTGCAGCGTCCTTTGCACTATTGCGTAATTGACGAAGTAGACTCTATTCTCGTAGACGAAGCCCGGACACCCTTAATTATCTCTGGTCAAGTAGAACGTCCTACCGAAAAGTACGTCCAAGCCGCCCAAGTAGCCGCAGCATTGAGGACAGGAGAAGACGAACATTACGAGGTAGATGAAAAAGCTCGTAACGTGTTGCTAACCGACGAAGGTTTCGCCGAAGCTGAAAGATTGCTAGAAGTTACCGACTTATTTAATCCAGAAGATCCTTGGGCGCACTACATTTTTAATGCTTTAAAAGCTAAAGAATTATTTATCACCGATGTCAACTACATTGTCCGCAATGAGGAAGTAGTAATTGTTGATGAATTTACCGGGCGAGTGTTACCAGGAAGGCGTTGGAGTGATGGACTCCACCAGGCAATTGAAGCTAAAGAAGGGGTAGAAATTCAACCAGAGACACAAACTTTAGCGACAATTACCTACCAAAATCTGTTTTTGCTTTACGATAAATTAGCCGGAATGACTGGGACGGCGAAGACAGAAGAATCAGAATTTGAAAAAATTTACAAATTAGAAGTAACCATTGTTCCCACCAATAGACCCCGCAGCCGTCAAGATTTGTCGGACGTAGTATTTAAAAGTGAAGATGGAAAATGGAATGCGATCGCCCAAGAGTGCGCCCAAATGCATGAAATGGGTCGTCCGGTACTTGTGGGGACAACTAGCGTCGAAAAATCTGAGTATCTCAGCACGTTATTAAATCGGTTAGAAATTCCTTACAACTTACTCAACGCCCGACCCGAAAACGTCGAACGAGAATCAGAAATTATCGCCCAAGCTGGACGCAAAGGTGCGTTAACAATTGCTACTAACATGGCGGGTAGAGGTACGGACATTATTCTGGGTGGAAACTCTGAATACATGGCGCGGTTGAAGTTAAGAGAATACTTTATGCCCCGGATTGTCTTACCAGAAGATGAGGATATTTTCGGTATAACTCAAGCTTCAGGATTACCATCCGCTAATAGTGGTAGCGGTCAAGGTTTTGTCCCAGGCAAAAAAGTCAAAACTTGGAAAGCATCGCCGCAAATTTTCCCCACTCAGCTATCTCAAGAAACTGAGCAACTGCTCAAGCAAGCCGTAGAATTTGCCGTACAGCATTACGGAGAGCGGAGTATGCCCGAATTAGAGGCAGAGGACTTAGTGGCAGTAGCGGCAGAAAAAGCACCCACTCAAGACCCCGTAATTCAGCGCTTACGAGCAGCTTATAAACAAATTAAGCAAGAGTACGAACAGTTTACTGATACCGAACATCAAGAGGTAATTCAACTAGGCGGTTTGCACGTAATTGGTACAGAACGTCACGAATCGCGGCGGATTGACAACCAGTTGCGCGGACGGGCGGGAAGACAAGGCGATCCCGGTTCTACACGCTTTTTTCTTAGCTTACAAGATAGCTTATTGCGGATCTTTGGAGGCGATCGCGTTGGCAAGCTAATGGATATGTTTAGGGTTGAAGAAGATATGCCTATTGAGTCGGGAATGCTTACCCGCAGTTTAGAAGGCGCACAAAAAAAGGTAGAAACTTATTACTACGATATCCGCAAACAGGTGTTTGAGTACGATGAAGTCATGAACAACCAGCGTCGCGCTATTTACGCCGAACGTCGCCGGGTTTTGGAAGGACAAGACTTGAAAGAGCAAGTAATCAAGTATGCCGAAAAAACGATGGATGACATTGTTGATTACTACATCAATCCTGACTTACCTTCGGAAGATTGGGACTTAGCTAATCTTGTCGGCAAAATTCAAGAATTTGTCTACTTGTTGGCAGATTTGGAACCAAATCAGCTAGAGGATTTATCGGTAAGCGAAATCAAAACTTTCTTGCATGAGCAAGTTAGAATTGCCTACGATCTCAAAGAGTCTCAAGTTGACCAAATTCAGCCGGGACTAATGCGCCAAGCCGAGCGATTCTTTATTTTGCAGCAAATTGATACTCTTTGGCGCGAACACTTGCAACAAATGGATGCGTTGCGCGAATCTGTGGGCTTGCGTGGCTACGGTCAAAAAGACCCGTTAGTTGAATACAAGAGCGAAGGTTACGAACTGTTCCTCGATATGATGACAAATATTTACCGCAACGTCGTCTACTCGTTGTTCCAGTTCCAGCCCCAAATGCAACCTAGTGTAGAAACATCTTCAGAATTGGTGTAGATGCAATCCCCCCTAACCCACGTCAACAAAGCGGTCAGGTTCAGCTACACCGCTTTTTGACTCCCCCTTAAAAAGGGGGGAAAACAAAGAGCGTTGCTGATTAAATATATAAATTTTGTGTAGAGACGTTGCAATGCAACGTCTCTTTTTAAGGCGTTTGGGGGTTTCTTTTACGTAAGTCCCATCTACCAAAAAAGAGATCGCATAATTTAAATTATACGATCTCTTTTAGTAACCTACCTTGGGGTTAAATGCCGTCTAGGTGATATACCTGGATTAATCACCGATGCCATTTCTTCATGAGACAAATTAGAAAT
>JACCVJ010000420.1 GCA_013698215.1 Tatlockia sp.
TAATACTATCGGGATTACCACCAATAACTACCCAATTTTTTCCGGCTTTCGTTACATCTAACTGCTGTCCAATATTGGCAAGAGTAAAGTAGTTTTGAGCTTCTAATTCGAGTTTTGGGATTGTGCCAGTAGCAATTATATAAGAATGGGCGCTAAGTTTACGGCTATTAACTTTAATTAGTAATTTTTGGCTGCTAAATTCTGCATTACCAACAATTACATCTACTCCCAAAGCTGCTAGAACTGTTAAAGAATGTTTCTCCTCGATATTAGCAATTACATTTTTAATCCATTGCCTAGCTTCTGCCCAACTAAGAGATATTTTGTAATTAGGAGGAATAAAAAATTGCTGTTTTACTTGCCTTAGCTGACTTAAAGCATAAGGAAAAAGTAAATTAAATAGCGTTGTTTCTTCCGGTTCTATAAGGGCAACTTTTTTGTTTTGCTCTATCGCCCTACTAGCTGCATAACGTCCGGCTAAAGAGCCACCAATAATTACTAAGTCGTAGTCCGCCATAGGTTTAGTTAGAGAATGGCGCTAATTAATTATAGATTGAGCGATCGCCTTTACTAACTGCTCGTTTTCGCCCTGCGATCGCACTGCTACTCGAAAATAGAAATCGCCAAGTTCGGGAAAACTCAGGCAGTCGCGGATTAATATCCTGTGCTGCTGCAATAAGCGCTGCTGAAGCGGCTTTACTGAGCTAGTAGACTGAACCAATAAAAAGTTAGCCGCACTCGCCATTGGCTGCAATCCGGGCAGTAGAGCCAACGTTGTAAATAGTTGCGATCGCGCGCTTGGTAGCCAGTCCCAAGTTTGCTGTTGAAAAGCTGTATCTTGAATAATTGCGATCGCCGCCGCCGCCGCTAAAGTGCCTACAGACCAAGGATCGCGGCGCTCTTGCCACAATTTTAATCGGTCGGGGTGAGCAATCGCATAACCGATTCTTAGCCCCGGTAAACTATAAAACTTAGTTAGCGATCGCAAAATTATTAAGTTGGGATATTTTGCCACTAACGGGATCAGACTTTGCTGCTCCCCTGGCGGCAAAAAATCCATAAAAGCCTCATCTACCACCACTAGGGCAAATTCGTCTAAGAAAGGCGCAATCGACTCTTTTAGAAATAACTTACCGCTAGGATTGTGAGGATTATTGAGCAATAGCCCCCGCTCCAAAGGGGAGTAAGAGTGGAGGCTTGATTGCGGCGACAACAGAAAATTGCGAAGCCCGTAACCGGGCGCGCTTGCGCTATCGCACTTTAAGTAAGGATCTAGCCCTTGTAAAGCGGCAAAGATCGAAAACGGGTAGATATTAGCCTTAAAAGCCTTAAGACTGCGCCAGTAGTCCCCAAAAGCTGGAGTAACTAGAGCCGTAGCAGCTAAGGTTGCTAAGTCCCAGCCTGCCCAGGTAAGTAATTCTGCCGAGCCATTACCCGGCAAAATCCACTCGGGAGGTAATTGATGCAATTTACCGAGCGCCGTGCGTAGTTCCCGATAGTCTGGATCGGGATAATGGCTAAGGTTATCCAGATTAGCAACGATCGCCGCCATCGCACTTTTAGGCGGCCCTAAAGGGCTAATACTGGCAGAAAAATCGATAATTGCATCTGTTGGGCAGCCTGCTATGACGGCCGCCCAAGCTAAATTTCCTCCATGTCCGGGCTGAGTCAAGCTTTTAGTCGTCTCCCTTGGGTGCTACTTTCTCTCTGAACAATTTGCCAGGAGAAAAAGCTGGAACTCTAGTTGCTGGAATACTCATCTTTTCGTTAGTTTTGGGGTTGCGTCCTTCACGTTCTTTGCGATCGCGTCTTTCAAAAGAGCCAAAGCCTACTAGAGTTACTTTGTCTCCCGTGGATACCGCGTCAACGATTGCCTCTAAAGCGGCGCTCAGTACGGCATCTGCTTGTTTTTTGGTTACACTAGCTCTTTCTGCTACTGAGTCTACCAATTCACCTTTATTCATTATTAATCTCCTTGAGAACTACAGGCAAAATTTCACCCTAGGGGATAAACAAACTAAATTTAACTCCCAATGGCTGAAACTTGTGTACATTCGATATTTCAATGAATCATTCTAAGGTGCGATCGCCTGATTTGGATCGATGAAACCTTTAAGATATATGGATTTGGCGACTTCTTTTGTAATTTTTGCTTATCAATCCTGAGAAAAAGCCCAATTTTGCCGCCTAATCAACCTTATTGCCTTAAAGTATGTTATTCTTTGAAACTTTTTGATAAAAAACATTAATTGAGACACAATACTTAACTATTCGCTATGAACACATTTACCATTCAATTGCGAGTTAGACATTATGAAATGGATGCTTTAGGTCATGTCAATAATGCTGTCTACCAAAGTTATTTAGAGCAAGCGGCAATTGAACACTCAGAACATTTGGGTTTGACGTTAGATAATTACCGCCAGTTGGGTAATGTATTTGTCATGCGAAGACTAGCGATAGACTACTTGCGCCCGGCGATCGCTGGAGACTATTTAGATATAACAACTTGGATTCAAGAAGTGCGCGGTTCTCGCGCGATTCGGCGCTATGAAATTCGCAAGCATGATAACCTGTTAGTCGTAACGGCGGAAGCATTGTGGGTATGGGTAGAATCGGCTTCTATGCGTCGTCCTAGAGCAATACCGCAAAAAGTGGTAAATATATTTACAACGTAATTTTATCTTTGCTGACGCTGGGCTTCGTAGAGTAATAAAGCTGCGGCGATCGCTACATTTACCGACTCTACTCCCGCCTGTAATGGAATATTTACTTGTTTGTCAGCAATTCCTAACAATTGGGTAGATAATCCTGCCCCTTCATTCCCCAATAAAATTAAAGTAGGACGAAGTAAATCTAATTCCCAATAAGTTAATTTTGCAGTAGAAGCAGTGGAGACAATTTGCATTCCCAATTTTTGACATTCAAGGCAAGTGGCGTTTAAGTCGTCACTTACCGCCATTGGTAAGCGAAACCACTGCCCAGCACTGGCTCTTAACACCTTGGGATGATCTAAATCTACGCTATCACTACTTATATACAATCCCGCCGCCCCCGCCGCCGCACAGGTACGAATAATTGTGCCTAAATTGCCTGGATCTTGCACGGTTTCCAATGCGAGTAACAAACCCCGACAAGGCAATTTAGTTTGAGGATTAAGGCGCGTTGCGGTAGCAATTACACCATCAGGATTTACAGTAGTGGCGATCGCTCTCAATACTTCGGCGCTAACAATGTCTGTTCGTTGGGCTTTTAAACACAAGCTTTCCCACAAAAATTGATGGTTTGCAAGCCATTGTTCGGTACAACAAACGCTAACTAGCGGATAATCTACTTCGCAAGCCGACTCAATTAAATGAGTGCCTTCTAGCAAAAACAAATTTTGTTCTTTTCGTTCCTTCGCTGATTGAAGTTTGCGAATTTGCTTGACAAAAGGATTTTGCAGACTTGTCAGCATTTAGAGGTGTTTAGAGCTATATAAATTAATGCGGAACCCGGGACTTGAACCCGGAAGCCTTGCGGCACTAGAACCTGAATCTAGCGCGTCTGCCAATTCCGCCAGTTCCGCTTATCAGTCTTTTTGGGGACAGTTTACAACTATCTCTTATATATAAACCCGTGTCAATGGCTATGTAAAAAACCGAGGCTTAATCCTTGAGTTTAAATTAGCTTTGCTTGTGGCAGTATAAACAGGGGAAAGCAACAATACCTACAAAGTAAGAATTTTCTAGTTTTACGGATGGCGATTATCAATGTAGAATCAAAACCAAATTCGCATATGTAAGAACACTCAACAAATTTCGGAGGATAAAATTATTACTACTCATCCAAACTCGATTAAAACAATCGGTTCTCTAGAAGCCGATCCCTCAGTATTACAAATTTGGGGTGGAGCGCCGCTAAAAGGTCATGTAAAAATTAGCGGCGCAAAAAATTCGGCTTTAGTCTTGATTGTCGCCGCCTTGCTTTGCTCAGAAGATTGCCGCCTGCGTAACGTTCCGTCGCTAGTAGATGTAACGCTAATGGGCGAAATTCTCTTATCTTTGGGTGTGAAGATTACCCAAACTGGCGATGTTTTAGATATAAATGCCACTACCATCAGCAAGTCTCAAGCGCCCTACGAATTAGTTAGTCAGTTACGGGCGAGTTTCTTTGCTATTGGCCCATTGCTAGCACGCCTAGGAGCCGCCTGCGTACCTTTGCCTGGTGGTTGTACCATTGGAGCAAGACCTGTAGTTTTGCACGTACGAGGGCTGCAATTAATGGGCGCTGACGTGCAAATAGAGCATGGCATGGTCAATGCTTATATTAAAGGCAATAGAAAAAGATTACATGGAGCAAAAATTTATTTAGATTATCCCAGCGTCGGCGCAACGGAAACGTTGATGATGGCAGCAACTTTAGCGGAGGGGGAAACAGTTATTGAAAATGCCGCTCAAGAGCCAGAAGTTGTAGACTTAGCCAATTTCTGTAACGCGATGGGGGCAAAAATTCAGGGTGCAGGGACAAATACTATAGTTATTTGTGGTGTTCCTCGCTTGCATACTGCTGATTACGCGATTATTCCCGATCGCGTTGAGGCGGCAACTTTTCTCATCGCTGGGGCAATTACTTATTCTGAACTTAGTGTATCCCCAGTTATTCCCGATCATCTTACCGCCGCGATCGCCAAGTTACACGATATTGGCGCGCAAGTAGTCACCGATTCCCCCGACTGTCTGCGACTTATTCCCGGAAGTAGCCTCCGAGGTACAGATATTGAAACTCTGCCTTATCCTGGCTTTCCTACTGATATGCAGGCGCAGTTTATGGCGCTACTTTCGCTAAGTGAAGGCAATAGTTTAGTTTCAGAAACCGTGTTTGAAAATCGCCTGCGTCACGTACCAGAATTGAACCGCATGGGCGCAGATATTCGCGTTAAAAACAATCATGCCATTATCCGGGGCGTACCTATGTTATCCGGCGCACCTGTAGTAGCTACAGATTTAAGAGCATCGGCGGCTTTGGTTTTAGCTGGGTTAGCAGCGCAAGGCAAAACTACAATTCAAGGATTGCATCATTTAGATCGTGGCTACGAACAATTGGAAAATAAGTTGTTGAAAGTAGGAGCTAAATTGCAACGAGTACCTCAATCAGAGGCAAATATTAGTATCCCCGTCAGGGCAATTAATTCTGATGCTTTGATTTCGTCTTAGTGGTGTAAGGAGTGAGGGGCCCTGACTCCTCACTATTCTATTAATTGTTAAAATTATATATATTATCTAACAGATTATGAGCGGACAGACTTCTACTTTAGCACTGCCATTTATGGGAGCGGATGTAACCGTAAGTTATGAGCAAGCAAAAGTAGTTATTTTACCAATTCCTTACGAAGCAACAACTACCTATCGTCGTGGTTGCGAACATGGGCCGGATGCAATTTTAGAAGCCTCGCAGCAAGTAGAATATTATGACGAAGAATTAGATAAAGAAACTTGCATTGAAGTAGGAATTTTTACCTCAGAGAAAGTCGCCGATACGCGGAATTTGCCCAAAATTACCGCCGAGGAAATGCTGCAAGTTGCTCAAGAAACCGTTTTTAAGCTAATTAAAGACAACAAGTTTGTAATTGCTTTAGGGGGCGAACACAGCATTACAACAGGGGTTGTAGCAGCCTATCGTCAAGCTTACCCCAACGAAACATTTACAGTAGTTCAAATTGATGCTCACGGCGACTTGCGCCACGAGTATGAAGGCTCGATCCACAATCATGCTTGCGTGATGCGGCGAATTGTTGACATGGGTTTGCCTACAGTGCAAATTGGTATTAGAGCTATTTGTAAAGAAGAAGCAGACTTAATTAAAGCAAAAAACCTGACAGTTTTTCGGGCGCGAGACATTGCAAGTAGTACAGATTGGATTGAAAAGGCGATCGCCTCTATTCCCACAAAAAAGGTATTTCTAACTATTGACTTAGACGGCATTGATCCGACTTTAATTCCTGGAGTAGGTACGCCCGAACCTGGGGGCTTGACTTGGTACGAACTAATGGTGTTTTTAGCTCAAGTATTTGCTACTCGTCAAGTTATTGGCTGCGATGTAATGGAATTAGCACCAATAGTAGATTCAGTAGTTTCACAATTTACAGCCGCTAAATTAGTTTATAAACTGATTGGATATCAGTCAATGATTGTCTAAATCTATTTCTAACATCACTAAACTAAAAAGCATGACTTCCTTAGAACTAACTCCAACAGCAATTGGTAGCTACGCGCCAGACTTTGAAATTAGAGGTACAGACTCCGAAGTTCACCATTTAGCTCGTTATTTAGAAAAGTTTAAAGCTGTCGGTGTCGTATTCATGGCGAATACTTCTAGCGATATCAAAATGTATATAGAGCGATTAAAAACCTGGCAAAACTCCTTACAAGGGCAAGGTTTTACGCTCATTGGCATCAATCCTCACGATGGCAATCAAGATCCAGCAGAAAGCTTTGAGAACATGAAAAAATTTGCCGCCGAACAGAAATTGAACTTTCCTTATTTGTGGGATTCAACTCAAGACGTGACACGCAGTTTTGGCGCAACCAAAATTCCCACAGTATTTTTGCTAGATGCTACAAGCAAAGTACGTTACCGGGGAGCCATTGATGATAATAGCCCAACGGGCGGAGAAGAGGAGTATTTGGTAAAAGCGATCGCAGCTTTGCTCAAAGGTGAGGAAATTGAAAAAACAACTACAGAAGCGGTGGGTAGTGAGGTAAGATGGCGCTAAGATTTTGGCGAACTTGAGCAGAGGATATAAAAAAGCATCGCTCTACTGCTATCTTAAGTTGGAGGCAAGAACTGAAATAAACTAATGTGGCATGGGTAAACCTTACGGACGCATTCTCCTAAAACTGAGCGGTGAAGCTCTTATGGGCAACCTGGGCTATGGCATCGATCCAAGCATAGTTGAAGAAATTGCCGCCCAAATAGCTGAAATTGTCAATAGCGGCGTTCAAGTTGCTGTTGTAGTAGGTGGCGGAAATATTTTTCGTGGTGTCAAAGCGTCCGCCGCAGGCATGGATCGGGCGACGGGGGACTATATTGGCATGATTGCTACGGTGATGAATGCCCTAACTCTCCAAGACTGCTTAGAGAGGCTAGAAGTGCAGACACGGGTGCAAACAGCGATCGCCATGCAAGAAGTAGCAGAACCCTATATTCGGCGGCGGGCTATTCGTCATCTAGAAAAGGGACGAGTAGTAATTTTTGGCGCAGGTTCGGGAAATCCCTTTTTTACTACCGATACTACCGCAGCCTTACGCGCGGCGGAAATTGATGCAGAGGTGATTTTTAAAGCCACCAAGGTAGATGGAATCTACGATAGCGATCCCAAGCTCAATCCTGACGCGAAACGCTACAAGACTCTAAATTACGTTCATGTTCTCACTCAAGATTTGCGGGTAATGGATAGTACGGCGATCGCTTTGTGTAAAGAAAATAATATTCCGATTCTTGTGTTCGATCTGTCGGTAAGGGGTAACATCCTCCGGGCAGTGATGGGAGAATCAATTGGTACTATTGTCGGAGGTTTTTGTGAAGTTAGCTGAGGCTGAAAGTACGATGCAAAAGAGTGTAGAGGCGACTTTGCGCTCTTTTAATACTATTCGCACGGGACGCGCTAATGCGTCTTTGTTGGATAAAGTGACGGTGGATTATTATGGCGCGCCTACGGGCTTGAAAGCGCTGGCGAATATCAACGCCCCCGATTCTAGTACGATCTTAGTTCAACCATACGATCGCACTACTTTGACTATGATTGAAAAAGCGATTTCTTTGTCGGATGTGGGTTTAACTCCTAATAACGATGGCTCGGCGATTCGGTTGAATATTCCGCCATTAACTAGCGATCGCCGTAAAGAATTCGTTAAATTAGCAACAAAGTACGCAGAAGAAGGGCGAGTAGCAATTCGCAGCATTCGCCGCGATGGGGTTGACTCTATTCGCAAGCAAGAAAAAAATAGCGAACTATCAGAAGATGAATCGCGCGATCGCCAAGACGATTTGCAAAAACTGACGAATAAATACATTGCCAAAATTGACGAGTTGTTGGCAGAGAAAGAAAAAGATATTACAACAGTTTAAGTTGTAGCGGCATTGGGAATGCCAATTTTTGAGAAAAAGGCGAAGTTTTC
>JACCVJ010000441.1 GCA_013698215.1 Tatlockia sp.
TAAATTTTGAGAATTACCACAATGCTCTAATTGGACGAGTCATATTCTCCCTATTACTATTAGTAGATGGCTGGCTTGTTGTCAAAATAGGAGCTACTAAAGCAAGTACCTCGTCTCTTGTAGCATAACCATCGAAGGCATCGGAACTGAATGGAATCGGCGAATTACTGCGATTTTCTTGATAAATTACTTCGCTGGCATTTCTAATCCAAGGTCGCACTTCAGCACCAAGGAGACTTTGGCGTAAACTACGGATACCAGCAGCATGACGCGCTTCTACGCTATGAATTGCTAACGCAGCAGCTAAAATGGGTTTACCAGCTTCACCAGCAGCTAACAAGTTCTGCACCTGTCCTTTATAAGCCGCTACTCCCAAATCCTCAACATACTGTCCTGCTAAGAGAAAGTCTTGTGGATTAGCAAAAGGATCTCGTTTGAGGATGGCGCTGTAATTAGGATTGGTGGGGATAGCGATCGCCTCTGGGTCGCCTCCTAGATCGGACAACACGCTAGAAAGATCAGTTACGTGCTGGGCTTCATCTGCGCCGTAGGCTGTGATTGCGTCTTTAGCTATCTGTGGGGCATTTTTTAAACCGCCATTTTGAGCCGCAGCGATCGCTTTTGTATAAAAATCACTTTCTAGCTTTTCTAAAGTTAGGGCATATTCTACAACCTGCTTAGGTGACAGTACCGTGCTTTGAGCATAAGCTGATGGAATTGAACTAGCAAATATTAACAATACTACTAATGGTAAAATCAGTAGCTTGCGCCAAAAGTGAAGAATTTGCGGCAAGTAGCCGCCAAAAGTAAGACGGACAAAGTTGTAAAGATGTATTCTCATGGTTTTATTATTTTGCTGCAACGCTAAGTTTTAAAAAAATTTAAAGTTGAATTGCTTTTTAAATTAAGCGACAAGCTCCCCGTTGATTGGATTGTTTAATATTTTCAAAGAACCGACAATTTCCACAATTTGTTTAGGCGTGTACAACTCATCGTACGCACGTCCTCTAACAGGATTAAGCGAGGCTACTAGGTCTGCATCACTAACTGAGCGATCGCTATCAAGTTCTGTGGTTGAACGCCCCAATAGCGATCGCACTCCCGCCGCGTGACGAGCTTCCACAGATACAATTGAACCAGCCGCTAAGAGGTAAGTTGGATTTTTTATGCTTGTACCAGCGCCATTATAAGCGTGTACACCCACATCCTCTAAAGTGACCGCCGTATTGAGTATGGTGTTACGTTCGGTCATTATGGCAGCTAAACCAGAACTATTAAAGCTCAAGTCTGAGGTTCTAAATAGGGTGTCTTTGCCTAAAACTTCACGCAAGAACTTGACATGAGTAGCTTCCTGAGCGCCTAAAGTTCTCATATAATCGCGCTCTTTGCTATTGCTAATTTTTTCAGACTTTACAACGCCTGCATAAAATGCAGATTCTAGTTCTTCTAGTAATAAGGCAAAGTTGAGGATACCAATATCGTCAGCATCAAATGTTAAAGTTTTAACATTGCTTCTAAGTTGCGCCGTTACTACTGTCGGTACGGTAGTTAATGCCAGTGTGCCAAGACTAACAAGACCCCATTTAAGCAGATTACGCCGCGAGGTGGAAGATATCTTCCCTTGGTTCATTTTGATGTCTCCTAAAATATTATTCAAAAATTGAGTTTTCTCTGATTACTTCACTGTGGTTGCTCTAATGCAGGAGACTTACTTACCCTAATGACACTCCACTTTAATTGCTTTGTTCTTTGAGCTTAAGGGGTATTATTTATCCTCAAATGCTTGTTATGTAAAAATTACAGGCTACACAACTTAAAAAAGTACACGGTTGCTTCTTATAATAGTTGGGTTAACTGGGTCTGAAATCCGTAACTTTACCTACTTGTATTCAGTCAACCAAAGTTCAAAGCCGTAATTTTACGGTTAAGCGATTTTTGTATAGAACCTAAAACATTTTATGAATAGTTTGCCAAAAAAATTGTCAATAATAAAGTAGGAACTACAATGGCTCTCAAACGATTCAAATACTAAAACAATTTTAATTATTGTGACTCGCTATATTATTAAGGTTCAAAATAAATAATACAAATGGATTTAATTACAATTTTAGGATTAGTTGCAGGTACGCTAACAACTTTGGCTTTTTTACCTCAATTATTAAAAATCTGGCAAACTAAATCGGCTAAAGATATTTCTTTTAATACCTTAGTGATTTTTAATATAGGTATTTTCCTTTGGCTAATTTATGGAATTTATCTCAACGCTTTGCCGATTATTCTAGCTAATTTATTTACTTTGATTTTCAACATGATAATTGTATGGCTTAAAATTAGATACAAGTGATTCTAATTTAAAAAAATATTGTGACTGCTTTTGCTGCTGAAAGACTGCTATTTACTCCCGCTACCCCTGACACCGACGCTATCGAGACTATTTTTGCCTTTCCCAACGAATACACGGTAGGCATTACTAGCTTAGGCTATCAAGTAGTATGGGCTACTTTGGCAATGCGTTCGGATGTAGCAGTTA
>JACCVJ010000442.1 GCA_013698215.1 Tatlockia sp.
ATTTTGCAATTAAATCCTGATGCAACGGTAGTCGGGTCAAAAGTTGCCTTGCAGTTTCTAGAAGATATGGTACACCAACCATTTAAAAAGCAAATTGTCAAAAATGGCGAAGTTTTAGACTTGGGCAACGGACACGAACTAGAATTTGTCAGTGCGCCGAACTTGCATTGGCCAGATACTATGTTTACTTACGATCGCCAAACCCAGGTTCTCTACACTTGCGATGCTTTTGGGTTGCACTACTGCGACGAATATACCTTTGATGAGGACTTAGGGGCAATAGAAGCAGATTTTCGCTTTTATTATGATTGTTTAATGGCTCCTAATGCTCGTTCGGTATTGTCAGCAATGAAGCGGATGGACGAATTAGGCAAAGTTTCAACTATCGCCACCGGACACGGCCCATTATTACAGCATAATGTTGCAGAATTAACCGCACGCTACCGCAATTGGAGTCAAACTAAAGCCAAAGCCGAAACAACTGTAGCAGTTTTCTATGTATCTGATTATGGCTATAGCGATCGCCTTTCTCAATCTATCGCTAGTGGCATTACAAAAACCGGAGTTGCGGTAGAAATGGTAGATATGCGATCAAGCGACTTGCAGGAGATTCAAGAACTTGTTAGTCGCAGCGCCGGAATAGTCATATCTATGCCGCCAACTTCGGCAAATTCTAGCGTCAAAACCGCTCTGAGTACCGTTTTAGCGGCAGCAAAAGGCAAGCAAGCCATAGGATTGTATGAGTCTGGCGGAGGAGATGACGAACCCATCGATCCGTTGCTAATTAAGTTTAGAGATTTAGGTCTATCTGAAGCTTTCCCGGCAATTCGGATTAAAGACACGCCGACGGAAAACACCTATAAACTGTGTGAAGAAGCCGGGACAGACTTAGGACAATGGCTAACACGCGATCGCAGTATCAAAGAACTTAAAGCCATAGATAGCAACCTCGAAAAAGCTCTAGGGCGCATTAGTAGCGGTCTTTATATCATTACAGCCCAAAAAGGCGATCTAACTAGCGCCATGCTTGCATCGTGGGTATCTCAAGCAAGTTTTACACCCCTGGGGTTAACAATTGCCGTTGCCAAAGACCGAGCTATTGAATCATTAATGCTTGTAGGCGATCGCTTTGTATTAAACGTACTAGAAGAAGGAAACCACTTGCACTTAATGAAACACTTTCTTAAGCGGTTTTCCCCTGGTGCGGATCGTTTTGCAGGCATCAAAACCCAAACGGCGGAGAATGGTTCGCCCATACTTACCGATGCTTTGGCTTACTTAGAATGCGTTGTTACTACCCGGATGGAAACAAGCGATCATTGGATAGTTTACAGTACCGTTGACGCGGGTAGAGTATCCAAACCCGAAGCTCTAACTGCTGTGCATCATCGTAAAGTCGGCAACTATTACTAATTGCGATTGTTTGCCTGTTTTCACGATCAGTAGGGGTACTACGCTACCCCTACGTTTGCTTAGTAATTACTTCATCAAATTCACAAACAGTTTTGCAAACGTAAGTATTAGTATTTCAAATAGCTAACTCATTGAGCTATAAGTTTAAATAAAGTAAACTGAAAGCGATCAAGTTAAGGTGGAGTAGCCCAATAGATGCAAGACTCATACAACAACCCGTCAAGCAACTGGTACAGTTGGTTCAATAAAAGTCAGATTGTCCGTGCGCTTGAAACTATCCAAGACTTCATTGTAGTCTCCCTCTGCATGGGTCTATTTAGTGTGATGGTTATCCAGCTACGAGCAATGTTTATTTCGTTGTTGCCGCCTTTAAACTTTAAAGCTGTAACCTCAGACATCTTGTTTCTACTAATTTTGGTCGAGTTGTTTCGCCTATTAATTATCTACTTGCAAGAACAACGAGTATCAATTGGGGTAGCTGTAGAAGTATCGATTGTTTCTGCCTTGCGAGAAGTAATTGTGAGGGGTGTTTTAGAAACACCTTGGAACCAGATTTTATCAACCTGTGCTTTTTTGCTAGTTATGGGTGTACTGCTGATAGTTCGAGTTTGGATACCGCCCACCTTTAGTGGAATCGACCCGGAGCGTCGCTTGCAGAAAATTAAGTCACAAACAGTTGAGCTTGCTGCTCCTCAACACGTAGAATCTTAACTTATTGCTAAAGACATTAATAAATTACTATTAACTACCTAAATCTATGCCAGATGCTAAAAAGCGGGATGTCCAAGTATTGCCCATCGCCGCAGATACAACTGTATTGCGATCGCGTAGTTGGACTCAGTTACGGTTTGAAATTGAATACGCTTTAGCACGGGGTACAACCGCCAATTCTTACCTCATTCGCGGCGATAAGCTGGCGCTATTCGATCCCCCTGGTGAAACCTTTACAGATATATATTTAGCAGCTTTACACCAACGTTTTGATGTAGAGCTATTAGATTACGTGATTTTAGGTCATGTCAACCCCAACCGCGCTTTTACTCTCAAAGCCTTACTCAAAGTAGCACCGCAAATAACTTTTGTAACTTCAAACCCTGGTGCAATCAACCTCCGAACTGCATTACCAGATACGGAATTAAACATTCTCGTTATTAAAGGAGAAGAAACTTTAGATTTAGGAAAAGGTCATAATTTACAATTTATCCCCACCCCAAACCCCCGTTTTCCCGACGAGCTTTGTACTTACGACCAGCAAACAGAAATACTTTACACAGATAAGTTATTTGGCGCTCATATCTGCGGCGATCAAGTTTTTGATGAAGGGTGGGAAATATTTACCGAAGATAGGCGTTATTATTACGACTGTCTGATGGCTCCTAATGCTCGTCAAGTAGAAACAGGCTTAGATAAGTTATCATCTTTTCCTGTCAGGCTCTACGCTCCAGGTCATGGCCCATTGGTACGCTACGCTTTACTAGAACTAACCCAAGCTTACCGGACTTGGAGTCAACAACAGAATACTCAAGCTATCAAAGTAGCTTTACTTTATGCTTCTGCTTATGGCAACACGGCAATTTTAGCACAAGCGATCGCGCGGGGAATTACCAAAGCTGGCGTAGGTGTCGAATCAATCAACTGTGAAGTAGCAGAACCCGCCGAAATTCAAGCCGCAATTGAAAAATCTGCCGGGTTTATCATTGGTTCCCCTACGCTTGGCGGTCATGCACCGACTCCTATCCAAACCGCTCTAGGAATTATTTTATCTACCGCTACTAACAGCCAACTTGCAGGGGTGTTTGGTTCTTTTGGCTGGAGTGGCGAAGCGATTGACTTGCTAGAAGGAAAACTGCGCGATGCTGGTTATCGTTTTGGATTTGAAACTCTGCGCGTCAAATTTAAACCTACTGATGTCACGCTAAAACTCTGCGAAGAAGCGGGTACAGACTTTGCTCAAACCTTGAAAAAAGCTAAAAAAGTCCGTTCTCCCAGACTTCCAGCTACCAATGTCGAACAAGCGGTAGGTCATTTAGTCGGTTCTTTGTGTGTTGTTACATCTCACCAAGACGATGTAGCTAGTGCAATGTTGGCTTCTTGGGTTTCCCAAGCGACTTTTAACCCTCCAGGCTTAACGGTAGCGGTAGCCAAAGATCGAGCCGTAGAATCTCTGATATACCCAGGGAGAAATTTTGTAATTAATATTCTTCCAGAAGGTAAACATTTAGGTTTAATGAAGCATTTTCTTAAACCTTTTACGCCGGGGGAAGATCGATTTACAGGGATTGCAACCGAAAAAACGGCTAATGGTTCTCCTGTACTCAGCGATGCTTTAGCTTATATTGAATGCTCCGTTAGCAATCGCATGGAAGCCGGGGATCATTGGATAGTTTACGCGATCGCAACTTCTGGTAA
>JACCVJ010000451.1 GCA_013698215.1 Tatlockia sp.
TAGACAACGAGTTTCTCGGTTAGTACGAAAAACCTTATCTTTTTCAAAATCACTAGAGAATCACATTGGTGCTATTTGGTATTTTGTTCACTACTACAATGCATCATTACTTGTTTAGCACTACCCCCAACAGGCGACCATTCTGGATATCTAGGCGAATCTAGTTCAAAGCGCACCTCCGCAATAATTTCCGTTTTGATCGGCTCATCATCGACCAAAACTATCATCCGAATTCCGTATTGGTCAGTAGTACCACGCCCGATTTTGATTTTGCTTAAATCGCGGAATAATCCTTCATAACCGCGATCAAATACAACAGTTCGTAAGTATCCATAACCGGAGGAAGATATTGGAGAAATAAAATCAATATCTTTACTCCAGCGATATTCGTCCAAGTCTAGTGCTAAAAGAGTTCCGCCTCCAAAGTAAGCAGAACCCTTTTTAAGAATTTCATCATCTAAACTATTTAAAATAGTCAGGATTTTATTGTGATGAGCCAACTTAAAAGTCATAAAGTGGCTTGTAGCCAAGAATTGTATCGTTTTGCAAGCTTCTGCAAAAACTTTAATTCCTCACCCTCAAGATTATTAAATAGCTGGCGGTATGACCAACCCCGTTCGTAGCGACTTAGCATCTGCTCAGGGGTAAAGCGATAAACATTATCCGTTTGCCAACAAATTGACTCTAGAAAAGACAATTGTTCTGGTACTACAGGTACTTCGAGCGTTGCATTATAAGTTGCCATGACTCTCAAAAGTAGATTCTCTAAATTCATCTACCTTAATAAGATAACTTAATCGAGCGTAAAGCGACCAGTACCCATAGTATCTATAAGATAAAAGTTGCTTTAATATTTCATCATTCAAACCTTGATTGGCTTCTATTCTCGGACAAAGTGCGATCGCGCTGCATGATTAGACTGTAATTGTTGCTCTAACTCTACCCAGTTTTTTTGCTCAATTAAATTAATTAACCCATCTAAGTTATGGCGATAGTATTGTAAACTTCTAAGCAATTCATCGCGGTTGTAATGCGCCATCATTAAGCCTAATTCGGGATTTCCCCCACCTACGCGGCTAGTATCTCGAAAGCCAGAACTAGCAAGGTTTTGGGCTAATGTTAAAACTTCTGGGTTAGCTTCACTTTGACAAGCAGCAATTAACGATCCACTGATAATTACTGGTAAGTGAGAAATCCAACTAACTGCGCGATCGTGAGCTTGAGGAGTGCAGTGATAAATTTTTGCCCTCAGACTCTTGACAATATTTTCAACTACCGCAACGGCTGCAAGGGGAGTAGATGCAACTGGTGTTAGCACGTAAGGCTTAGATACAAACAAATTGGTTTGCGCGGCTTCAATTCCACTATCAGAGTTTCCCGCCATCGGATGTCCGCCCACAAAGTTTGACCATAAAGGCGTAATAGCTTCTACTACTGGCACTTTAACGGAGCCAACATCAGTTAATACTGTAGATGGATTGAGAACAGGAATTAATTGGTTTACGGTAGGTAAAATCGCCGCTATGGGCGTACAAATAAATATAACTTCCGCCTCTTTGAAGATAGCAAAGTCCATACTTGCCAAATCTACGACACCGCGATCGATTGCTTTTTGACACACTTGTTCGCGCCGACTTACGCCCAAAACCCTATAACCACAAGCGCGTAAATCTAATCCCAAAGAGCCGCCAATTAGTCCTAGTCCGACAATGCCGATATTCATAGATTAAATAAAAACTTAGCTAGTATGATCTTGCCAGGGATAAAGTAGTTTAAGTTGTGGAGTGAATAAATATGGGTTTGCGCGATCGCTTTAGTAAATTAACTGGTGGGACTCGTTTTGTTGTTTCTCGTTTATTTTTGCATCTCGCCGGACAAGAAGTAGCACCAATATTAGGGGTTTTAAATCGTACTGCTAGAGCCGCTATGGACGCTGATGGCGACTTGGAGGTATTGGGAGAGGGGTTAGTTGAAATATGTCAAACTCTGTTGCAATACGATGAATACTGGCTTTCGGCGGCGAACGAAGGCGATGTATTTTGGAGTGAAGGAGAAGCCGGAGACTACGTTAATGAACTATTTACTGATTCTGCACAGCGTTATCTCAGCGAACCAGATTTTAGCAACACCCCAACAGATGAGCCTTTGTCTATACCGATAACTCGTAACTTGGTAGTGATGATTACGGCGGCTTTTACTGGAGAAGTACCAGAACTTGAAACCGATCTTTCTAATATCACCGCTCTCAAAGATGGCTTGAAAGCATTGATTAATCTGCATTACCAAGAAAAATT
>JACCVJ010000458.1 GCA_013698215.1 Tatlockia sp.
ATTTAATTGCCCCCTTGCTGCAAAAAGAACAAATTATTGAAGCAATGCCCATTACCCAAGAGCGTCAACGCGCCGAACGAGCTATAAAGCTTGCCAATTGGGGCTTAACGGTGGCGGTGGTATCTTCTGGCGATAGCGGTATTTACGGAATGGCGGGGATAGTAATGGAACAATTGCAAGCAGCTAACTGGGATGGAAAAACCCCCAGCGTGCAGTTATTTCCGGGAATTAGTGCTTTACAAGCCGCCGCTTCTCGCGTGGGTACGCCTTTAATGCACGATTTTTGTGCTATTAGCTTAAGCGACTTACTTACACCTTGGGAAACCATCGAAAAACGCCTCACCGCCGCCGCAGAGGCCGATTTTATTACAGCTTTGTATAATCCCAAGTCGCAAACTCGCACCCAACAATTAGCCACAGCAACAGCCATTTTCTTACAATACCGCGATCCAAATACTCCTGTTGCGATCGTTCGTTCTGCCTATCGCCCAGATGAGCAAATTACGCTAACTACTTTAGATAAATTACTCGATACAAATGTTGATATGTTGACTACAGTATTAATTGGCAACCAAACTACTCGCACTCACAATAATTGGATGATTACCCCGCGCGGTTATCTTGGTTTTGGGGATTCAAAGGCTACAGATATCAGCTAATTCAAAACCCTGCAACCAAATGGAGATAGATTCAATCATCGTGAGAGTTTTGAGTTGTTCACTAGATAACTTGTTTAACTCAAAAGTTACCTAGTTAGTTTTGGAGAACCACTGCGTGTTGCCACACAAATTGCATACAATAGACTCGCATTCGATGAAAAGCTCATCTCCTGGGGCGCTAGTAGTAGAGCTAGTTTGAACACGCACATAACCTTTTAAACCTGCGTATTGTGTCACTTTATAGGTTCCCTCGCCACAAAAACGACATTGTGAACCAGCTTTTCCAGGGTAAAAATGTTCATGAATTAAACGCTTAATTTTTTCTGATTCCTTTTTTAACTCTGAAACAGAGCTACGCTTATCAGGCTTTTCAACAACTGATTTATATAAAATTCTTTTTGCTATGTAGTCCAGTTGCGGTTTTTTGAGTAACTCTGACAAACTATTAGAACCAGTATAGTTTTCTCTTGAAAAAGGCTGTCCATAAAGCAAGAAATATAAAATTTTCCCAAGCGAATATGAATCGACGGCAAAAGTTACTTCTGCACTACGTCCAGCTTCTAACTCAGGTGAAATATAGTATCTAGAACCTACTTGCTCGTTTCTGTTAATCGGTTATCGTCATCTACAAAATGGCAAATGCCAAAATCAAGAATTATTGGTTTTTTATTTTCCTCAAGAATTATATTATCTGGCTTTAAATCACGATGAAATACACCCTTTTCATGTGCATAAGCTATTGTGTCACATATATCTGCGAAAATTGCCAAAGCATGAAGTGGCTCTAAAGGAGCTATTTCAGTTAAGGTTTTTCCTCGATAATATTTAGTTACAAAGTAAGCAGGTTTAGGATCTAAGGAATAGTCTAAAATCGGTGCAATGTTTGGATGCTCTAGCTCCTGACCTGCTTTAATTTCCTTTTTAAATCTCTCAATTCGATCAAAATTTTTCAGTCTTTTAAGAATACAGTGTTCAGATTCACCGTTTAAGTCTTTAACAAGAAATACATGAGACTGACCACCCTCACCAACTGAGTTAACAGTTTCCCATCTATTTCCATAGGGTATTTTAGATATTCTGACAACTTTAAGTAACGCAATTGATTAGTTAAATATACCAAGCTTAATTGATAATAAATAATCAGTAATATTTACAGCAGTATTTGTAGTGGCGATCGCGCGTAGTCTAAAAATAGCGATCGCAGTTTATAAATCTTCGTCAAGGCTAGTAAAAGATATCTTGACACAAGCAATAACTCCCAGCCAATCGCGTTCCGATAAGTGACCAATCAAAATTGGATTCGCTGAGGGGGGAATAGTAACAATAAAACAACGAAATATAGATGTAATTCTCAGACCTGCTGCTGCCCAATCTTGCAGCACATAGTCAGTAACTCCAAGTTTAGTTGTTTGGGTAGTTATTAGTCCAATAATCATGTCCGAACGGACTGTAGGATACGTGGCTGAAGACAACACAACTGCCGGGCGGCGCTTGATACCAGTAACACCAGGAAAATCTACTGTCACTAAATCACCAGCATTAAATATCACTCCATCATTTCCTCATCTTCAGGAAACGATGTAGCAAAGTATTGTAGGGAGAAGTTTGTAAGGTCAATTCGATCTTGCTCTGTCCAAGCATCGCTGACTTCGCTAACTAATGGATTCTGCTGTACTAATTCATTGAGAATCAGGTTTGCTAAACGTAGCTGCTCTGTTGATGGCAATGTCCGAACGACTTGGTTATAGACTTCTTGTGCAGTAATTGGCATATTAAACCCTCTTAACCATCATCTAGCAAGCGTAGCACTTCCACAGGTTTATGAAAAAAACGTGTTCATAATTTATTCCTAACTAACCTCAATTATTTTGATTTTGTAGTGGCGATCGCTACTTATGGCATTTTCGAGTTTAAAGTAAGGCTATTGAATTGATGAGACATCTTTGTTAAAGAAAGATTTTGCTTGTTAAAAAAGCAAGATTCAAAACTGATTTTAGGATAGCTATAAGCTAAGAATAATGAGGATTTCATTGCAGCTAATACAAAGGATGTTTCGTCATGGCTGAACAGAAAGAAGACCTCCGAATTAAGAAGCGATTGGTAGCTCTCAAGCAAGGAGGCGTTCACAGATTAAAAGAAAGTAAGCCAATGCCGACAGCTATTCATATTGTTGGCATTGGTAAAGCTGGAGCGGATTTTATTGCAGAAGTTATCCGCACTGCTCCGAAAGATTTTTAGAAGATAGTCGCCAGCGTTTTACTGCCCTAGCTGTAGATATTGGCGATCGCGTGTTACAAGTTCAGGAATTAGCAAACAACTTGCAGTGCGATCGCGCTCAAGTACGAACTTTAGCCTTAGAAGTCCCAACTAGAGAGGATTTATTTAAAGCCTTGGGGCGGTATCCAGAGTATTTAAAGCTGGAATATCCCCGGTATTGGAACAGTGATTACGAAAGCTGGCTACCAAAAAATGTAGAAATTCCTCAAGCTGGGGAACATTTTTCAAGAGCGATCGCTAAAGCCATTTATGGTAAAACCTACTACGAAGAAACTTAAAATCCACCAAATGTCAAACCGTTGTCTTAGTGGTTTTTGGATTAGGTGGGGGAACTGGAAGCGGGATTGCTGTTGATTTAGCTCGACACTTATCCAATAGACCTCTTGCAAAAGTAGTGGTTAAGATATAGTGAGTAGACATGCTGATAAAATTGTTTGATCAAGTACAAAGAAGCAAAAAAGATTGCACCAAATGAGTTTAAGCGGTTATGTGGGGTATATCCAGAAACCTTTGCTGTGATGGTAGAGATAGTGCAATCCCATCAAAAGCAGAAGAAAGTTACAGGCAGACCAAGTTTGCTTGGAGTGGAAGACCAAATTCTCATGACTCTAGAGTATTTAAGAGAATACAGAACTTACTTTCATCTTGCCAAAGATTGGGGGGTGTATGAATCTACAGCTTTTCGGATAGTGAGAAAAGTAGAAGATATTTTAATCAAATCGTCTAGGTTTAAGTTACCAGGAAAAAAGAAACTATTGGAGAGTGAAGCGGAAACCAAAGTAATAGTAATAGACGTGAGCGAATCGACAATTGAACGTCCCAAAAAAAACAGAGAAGATGCTATTCAGGGAAAAAAAGAAACCATACATTAAAGTCACAAGTAGTTGCCAATCAAGAAACAGGCGAAATCCTGTGTACTTTTTTTGAGCAAGGTAAAAAACACGATTTTCTTATTTTTAAGTTAAGCAAATTAAAAATAAGAAAAGAAATTCAATGCTTGGCTGACAAAGGATACCAAGGTATTAGAAAATACCATGCTAATAGTTTAATCCCTAAAAAGAAGCCAAGAAAGTCTCGTTTAAGTCAAGAAGACAAACGACAAAATAAACAACTAGCCCAACGGAGAATTACGATCGAACATATCAACAGGAAACTGAAAATCTTCAGGATACTAGCAGAAAAATATCGTAATCGGCGGCAAAGATTTGGATTGAGATTTAATTTAATAGCTGGGCTGTATAACTATGAACTTCTGAGAGCAAACCCAGTCC
>JACCVJ010000460.1 GCA_013698215.1 Tatlockia sp.
TTCTTTAACTGCACCAAAATCAATTAAAACTGGTTGATTATTTAAGTTGCGTAAAATAATATTATCTGGCTTGATGTCACGGTGAATAATGCCGCCACTATGAACGTAACTAAGTACAGATAATAAACTGACCAAAATATTTTTGACATCAGGTTCGCTAATGCTTTCTTGGGCGGTGACAACATCGGTCAAGGTGGGCCCTTGAATCCACTCTTGAATCAAGTAAAATTGCTCATTCTCGGCAAAGTAGGCAAAAAGCTTGGGAATTTGATCGCTGCCTTCGCCTAATTTCTCTAAAGTTGCCGCTTCGCGTCCAAATCGCTCTTGTTGAAACTTTTGTTGTCCCGCTTGGTTCATTTGCGGGTTGTTTAGCAACTTTAGCCGCTTAATTACACAGCGACGACGAGAAGGCAGATAAGTATCCTCGGCTAGGAAGGTTTCACCAAACCCACCATGTCCTAGAACCTGAATAACTTGATACCGCCCGTTTAGCGTTGTCATCATTAAAAATCTTACAGTAGCGCTGCTTATGATGCAGATGTAGGTCTATATACCTTTACAAAATCTATATCATTTGCTTTGTAGTGTAACCAACTACCTAACGATTGAATTAAAAACCTATAAGTCAGAGAAATCTCCTAATTACTACCAAAGCTGCCAACTAACGGTAGTAGTTCACAATAGCAATAGGGACTAATAGAAAATACCTTAATTGCGATGAACAAAGATATGCGGCGGGAATTTGCCAATCCCGATGAATTAGTTGCTTATCTCCAAGCACAATTTCCCACAGCGACAGAACGAGACAACCATGTTAGTAAAACTAGAGGTGGACGCAAAGCCGCTCAAGAACTTTTAGCGCAAGTCAACCCCTCCCGATATGCTAGTTCACGTAACTTTCTCACTGGTGCGGTGACACGGTTATCGCCGTATATTCGCTATGGAGTCTTGAACTTGGCAGAAATTCGCGATCGTGTCCTCTATCAAGTACAACAAAAAGAAGAAGCTAGTAAACTTATAAATGAACTAGGATGGCGCGATTATTGGCAACGGCTTTATGCCCAGCTTGGTGATGGTATTTGGCAAGACCAGCAGCCTTATAAAACTGGTTATACAGCTAAAAACTATGCCGAAGTACTACCCGATGACATTGCCAGTGGAACAACTAAGCTTGTCTGCATTGATAGTTTTAGCCACCAGTTGCGCGAAACGGGATATTTACACAATCACGCGCGACTATGGCTGGCATCTTACATAGTGCATTGGCGCTCTATTAGCTGGCAAGCGGGTGCTGTCTGGTTTTTGCAACATTTATTAGATGGCGATCCCGCTAGTAATAATCTATCTTGGCAGTGGGTTTCGAGTACCTTCAGCCAAAAACCATATTTTTTCAACCGGGAAAATTTAGAGCGTCATACTGAAGGAGTTTATTGTCGTCAATGTCCTTTCTACGGTAGCTGCGACTTTGAAGGGAGCTACGAAAAATTGCAAAACCAATTATTTCCCCAAGCGGAGTTTTATCGCTCTACTCCCCAAAAACACCGCCCTAAAAATCCCCAGCGCCCAAGGGCTTAATAATATATGAATCTACCGATAATTTGGGTACATGGAGACTGTTTGAGTCCTGCTAATCCTGCCTTAAAAATGTACCCCGATGCTCCGGCAATTTGGGTATGGGATGATGCTTTAATTGACCAGTGGCAGCTAAGTCTCAAACGGATAAAGTTCATTTACGAATGTTTATTAGAGCTACCTGTAGTGATTCGACGCGGAGACGTAGCAACGGAAATAGTTGCTTTTGCCCAAGAATGCGATCGCCATGCTGTTGTCACGGTTACAAGTCCTAGTCCTCGATTTAAAGATATTTGCCAAAAAATCGCTCCTCTACCCATTACCGTGCTACCAATAGAGCCATTTTTTGAATACGAGGGTTATATCGATCTCAAAAGTTTTTCCCGCTACTGGAAAGTTGCCCAACGTCATCTATAGACTACTAGCACCATTTCACCTCTACTTAAAGGTAATTGCGTCTGAACTATAGCAATTTTTACATAGCCGTAAACTCAAGAGGTGACAAAAGCTACGTTGCTCTATCTTAGGTTAGAAATTGACTTTTTTATCAAGATTTTAGGATTTTCTGTAGCCTTTGTTACGAATTAGGTGTTATGTTAGGATTAACAAACAAAAAAATTAATAAAACAAATAAGTAATGATGAACAGAAATAAACAGCAAGCTGCCAAGCAAGCATCCGATGCTCACCGCGTTAATATACAAAGAAGTTTAGAGCATCGCCTACAAGTTGCTAGAGCTAATGGAGACGAGCAGTTAATTCGGCAGCTAGAGTCAGAAATGAGTTATTTCAACTAAGCCAACTGAATAAATAAAATTTTCATCCTCTCCGACTTTACCTAAGTAAGCCGGGGAGGATATTTTTATGGTTATTACCTAAATAGATACCCGTGAAAAAACTTAAAATTCAACCTCAAAAACTAAACTATTTTTAAGTCATAGCTATACTGGTTAATTAACAGCTTGTACTTAATGCTACACTTGCCTGATTTTTTGGGAAATTTTTGATGAGAGAAAGAGTAATTGCTTTATTAAAAACGCTTAAGTGGATTTTAAGCCGGAATCTTGGGCGAATTGTCTGGAATCTTTTTCTAGCTTTTATTCCTTTAGGATTGAGCTTTTGGCTATTTCGCCGTGGGCGATCGCGTTCAGTGGTTTGGTGGCTAGGATTTGTAGTTTTCTTAGCTTTCTTACCTAATGCACCGTATATTTTGACTGATATTATTCATCTTATTTATGATGTCCGCGCAGTCGATTCTATATGGACAGTTACTTTAATTGTCTTTCCTCTGCATTTGCTATTTATTTTGTCTGGGTTTGAAGCTTACGTTGTTTCTTTGATAAATTTAGGTTATTATCTGCAACGCATTGGCATGAAAAAATTTATTTTAGCTGCGGAGTTATCTATTCATGCTTTGTGTGCTATTGGTATTTATTTAGGACGGTTTCTCCGTTACAATAGCTGGGATTTGATTACTCAACCCGATGTTTTAGTAAATACAGTGGTAGAAGATTTGATTGGTAAAATTCCTTTAGCAATCGTTTTTATTACTTTTGTCGTAATCACTATTCTGTACTGGCTGTTTAAGCAGGTAACTATAGGCGTTTTATGGCAACGTGGAGCAATAGATTTTTACTTACCTGCAAAGACAATTACTCATCAAAAAGAGTTTTAATCGCTAACAATTAATAGAATTGACCCTTGGGGAACGATTGCGAACCGTTGGCGGTTTTCGACCAATTAATATAGTTAGTTTTCGCCAAGTCAAAACTAACTGTTGGATAAAGTTTTTATTTTGAGCTTTAAATTTTGATGACTTTGATAAGACGGTTGGAATAGGTCTTTTTAATCTTCTTTTCGTGCGCCTGCGAAGCATCTGCGATAGTTGCAACGCTTCTCGCTCTTGCTGAAAAAGGTCTATTTTTTTTGTTACTAAAACAATTAAACCTAGTCTTTGATAATGAATGTAAGGAATAGCAAGAACTTTATACTTAAATATCAACCGGGTATAGCGATCGCATTTAATTTCGCTGGCGGTGACTTTTAATTCAAATACCGCTTCCTCTAATTGCTCAGATAATCGGTTGACTTTTTCGGCATTTGCTAATAGTTTTTGCCAGCCGTTAATTACTTTTTGCGGTTTTTCCCGGCTTAACTGCGATTGTAATGGCTCTATAGGACTAGAAGGCGCTGTTGTTTTTGTACCTGTGCTAATAAATTCGCTCATAATAAACTGCTTTTTAACTAGATTGTCACTAGAATAGTACAAATGAACTATTAAAGCAACAGTAACTAGCTAGAAGCTGCACTCAGATCGGCATTACGGGTTAAATAACCATCTTCCATATCGACAATGCGATCGGCGATATCTAAAATGCGGTTGTCGTGAGTCACCATCAAAATAGTTGAGCCTTGCTCTTTGGCGAGGCGTTGCATAATTTCTACGACATCGCGCCCAGATTTTTTGTCTAAAGCGGCGGTAGGTTCGTCGGCCAGGATAAGTTTGGGATGATTTACCAAAGCACGAGCGATCGCAATGCGTTGTTTTTGTCCGCCAGAAAGGCTGTCTGGGTAGTAATTTACCCGCTCTCCTAACCCTACAGCTTGCAGCATTTCTGTAGATTTAGCTTCGGCTTGTTGTTTAGAAATGCGATCGTTTAATTCGATAGACATTTGCACATTTTGTTTAGCGCTGAGAAATCCGAGTAAATTGTGAGCTTGAAAAATATAGCCAATTTGCCGCCGCATTTGCACTAATTTACTTTCCTTAGCTCCATTCAATTGCCGATCTAAAAGGGTTAAATTTCCTTCTTGCACCGAACGCAAGCAGCCAATTAAACTAAGTAGCGTAGTTTTCCCAGAGCCAGAAGGGCCAGTCATAATTACAATTTCTCCAGCATTGATGCTGAGATTAATATCAAATAAAACCTGTTTTTTGAGATTTCCTTTGCCGTAGTAATGATTGAGATTTTCAATGGCAATTACAGGGTCTACCATACTATGTTTGCTCCTATTAATTAAAATATATCCGCCGGATCGGCAGATTGGAGTTTGCGGACGGCGATCGCGCCCGAAGCACAACACATAATTATAGTTAAAATTACAACGGTTATTGCTCGTCTTAACGTCATAGCTATGGGTAATAAAGTAGCATTTTTTGCCATAGCATACTGAAACATAGCAAACCCAAATCCTGGAATGTAACCCAAAATAGCTAGAATTAGAGCTTCTTGAAACACTACTAATAGTAAATATTTCTGAGTGTAACCCATTGCTTTTAAAGTAGCGTATTCGGGCAAGTGGTCAGAGACTTCACTATAAAGAATTTGATAAACAATTACCGTTCCCACAATGAAGCCGATAATTGTACCTAAAGTAAAAATAAATCCGATAGGGGTACTACTTGACCAGTAAGCTTTTTCAAAATCGACGTATTCTTGTTTAGTTAAAATTTTTACATCTTTAGCTAAGTAGCTAATTAATTGCTCTTTAATTATTGCTGGATCTGCGCCAGGTTTTAGTCTAATTAACCCAATGTCAATCAATCCGCGCTGCCTTTTATCAGCAAATAACCGTAAAAAATTGCGATCGCTAGTAATTATATTCCCATCTGCTCCAAAAGATGCCCCTAATTCAAATATCCCACCGACTTTAACTCGCCTACCTGCGACTTCCGTTGCAACTACTTTTCCCTTATTAAAATCTGTGGTTACATCCCCAAATTCTGGTCTAGATCCGCGATCAAATAATACAACATCCGGCAACTTAACTTTATCTAATTTTTCTGAAACTCCAGCCAAAGCAAACAATTTATCTTCGGGGTTTATACCAATTACTTGAATATTGCGAAGCTTGCGAGTTTGAGGATTTTTCCAGCTAGTAAAGTCCAAGTATATCGGATGTACAGATTTTACGCCTTGTAATCCTAGTGCTTGATACAAACGCCTTTGCGAAAAAGGTTCCATTGAAAGTAAAGCATCAGATTGAGGATTAATTAACACAATATCTGCGTCTAAACTGTCGTGCATTCGCACATTAGAGTTAAACAATGCTTCTCGAAACCCAAGTTGCATAAACATAAGAATATCCGCGAAAGCAATTCCCGATAGAGCAATTAAAAGTCGAGGCTTTTCTCTCGTTAATTGCAACCATGCTAGAGGAATTTTTTTAAACATTATTTTTAAATATTAATTGCTACTATAACTTTTGCATTAGTTAAACCAGAAACTTTCCAACTAGATTGAGAATTGAGATTAATTTTAACTTCAACGACTCTAGCATCTACATCCGCCGACGGATCGTTATCAATTATATCTTGTTTGCCAATGAGCCTACCAACTTCTACGACAGTTCCTTTTAATTCGCCATTAAAAGCCCGATTATCGCTTGTAATAGTAGCTTTTTGTCCGAGACGAATTTTACCAATATCTTCTTCTAATACTTCTGCTACTACTAGCATTGAATCAGTTTTACCTAGTTCAACAATGCCATCGGTACTAATATTTTCCCCGGCTCTGGTATGTATTTTCATAATTTCCCCAGTTTGGGGCGCGGTAACATAAGTTAAAGCTAAATCAGCTTGAAATTGCTTTACACCAGACATGGCGCTATTGACTTGCGCTTGAGCTATTTGCACATCTACCGGGCGAACTTCAACAATTTTATTTAAAGTAGCTCTTGCTTCATTAATTTGCTGAGTTATAGTAGCTATTGCGCTTTCCCTAATTGCTCTAGCTTCAATTAGCTGCTGTTGAATTGTACTTACTCTTTCTCGAAGTGTAGCTTGACTTTCGTTAACTTGCTCCGTTGTCGTTACTGCACTCAATCGTCTGCGTTCTAATTCTTGGGCAGAAATAGCGCCACTATTATACAAATCTTGATAACGTTGTAAATCGCCTTGAGCGTTGCTTTGCTCGGCTTCGGTACGCGCTACCGTTGCTTGGAGAGTTTCATTTTGCCCTTGGAGTTCGGCTTGCAAACGCGCAATAGTAGCATTGTTGGCTCTAATTTCACCGCTCAACTGAGCTTGCAAACGTTTAATTGTTGCTTGTTGGGCTTCGATTTCCCCGGTTTGCGCTCCAGCTTTGACTTTAGCTAGATTAGCACGGGCAACTTCTACTTGTTGTTTTGCCCCGTCTAAAGCCGCCGCTGTGCGATCGCGATTGTCTAAAATAGCTATTACTTGTCCAACAGACACTAATTGTCCTTCTTTTACCAATATTTTATCAACTCTTGCTCCCATACCTTGAGCCGAGCTTGGTGCAGACACCTTAATTACTTCTCCTTGAGGCTCTAATCTGCCTAAAGCGATGGCAGATTCAATTACTGGCGTAGGAATTGCTACAGGGGTCGTAGGGGCTTGTGGTTGTAACTTATTAAAAGCGATCGCACCAAGCGCGATCGCACCAAGCGCGATCGCACTGGCGACAGCTAAACCTATCTTCCAGCGATTTTTGGGCTTTAACTCTGATTCTGCTTTTCGTATTGGCTGTTCGATCGTACTAGACATGGCGATCGCATCTCTATAAATTTAAAATATTATTCCTCAAATTTAAAAATACAACTTATGCTAAGTATCTGCCACTAAAGTGATCCATTACCGATAAATAGTGCATATTTTCTAGTTTGTCGTACTTACCTGCTAGAAATAACATTGATAAATGCTTTGCTCAAAGTCTTACCGAGGAAAAGCCAATCGAACCAAAACACCATGTGAATTGAAGAAATCGCCCAAAATACTTGTTGATAAGACTTTTTACTAATTTTATGGCGAAGTCTGCGCTGGGCAACAAAAGCACCTAACCAGCCCCCTGCAAATTCGCATAGATGGAGCATTTTTTCAGAAGTTCTCCAACCGCCTCGTTTTGCACGAGCCTTATCGTCAGCGTATACAGCAAAAGTTATTAAACTCATTACAGGATAGAGAATAAGCGGGAGTGGATTTGCCATTGTCAAAGCTACATGAATTGAGCCAGAGTTTAAGGCAGAATTGATAGCAGCAATAACCCCCATACTGCGAAGGTAGATATAGGGCGAGATTTAGAATCAAAGGTAGAAGTTGACTTAATCCTAGCTCCCAAAATAAAGGCATTGTCCGCACGAACTTTGCCATCTTTTTCAACTAAAACATAGTAGTAAATTGTGTCATCTGTTTGCGGACGGCGAGTTGCATCTTTGATTTGCGAGATGTGCAAAAAAACTTCAGGACTACCATCAGTATGTTGAATAAAGCCAAAGCCGCGCTCGTCTATCCATTTTATAAGTTGTCCTTGGCGTTGACTATTTTTCATAAAGTAACTATCCATCTCACCTCTAACCAGTATCTTCCCTTACCGCATCCTAATTAATAATTACGAGGCAAAGTCTCGCCCGTAAATTGCTGTCGGGTCTGGGACTTTAAGATCCCGGCAGATTTTACGGGCGAGAAAATTATTTCACGATGACGCGGAATTGCTGAAACTCTTTGAGACAAACGATTAACATAGATCGCAATTGTTGCCTCCTTCTCTCAAAAATTCGCAACCGTGAGCCTCAATATGACGGCTCAAATCTAGACGCTTCATGCAACGGACAGAAAAACAGACTCTTTAATCGCATCTTGTTCTTGGATCTGTTCTTCAGCAAGTATGCCATTAGCTTCTAGAACTAGCCTAATAGCTTCCTCTAGATTTATTCTGGCTTCCTCTAAAGAATCTCCTTGCGTGTTAACTCCAGGCAATTCTTCAACAAAGGCAACATAGCCTTCTGCAACTTTCTGAAACACCTTTGTTAATGCAATTTGCACGAGTTTACCCTGTAAATCTTTAAGGCAATTGTATCAAATATACTCTTGCTGCAACTTATTAGTGCAAGTCATGTCAGAGATATAAATAATTTGATCGCTAACATTCTGGCAAGTCAAACAAAATTGTAGTCATGTAATGTTCTGCCCATTGGTTGCCAAAAGCTTTTTCTAAAACTCTCCGAGTTTTGTCATTTTGCTGCTGTTTAGTACAGTAATACTGTTGTGCTGCAACAATTTCGGCTCTCTTTTCGCCGCATTGAGGTTGGGAGGCGCTCGCATTTTGGCAATGAATAGCTAAAAATGCCTCGACTCGCTGCACAAACATCTGTTCTTCTTCAGGAGATCCGGGACGCACGAAAATACAAAACTCGGAAAAAATATCCCCCCACTCAGGCAACTCGCGGTTATTACTAAAATCGAGCAGAGGTAATGCTTTAATTGGGGTGCTGTAGTCAGGAGTAGACAAGCGTTCGGCATTTAAAGGCGATAAATCGGCGATCGCGGCGCTAATTTGTCCCCTTCCTCCCACTAAGTCGCAACCAAACATTGGTAAGGCGTATTCGGGGCGCGGAAACATTACGCAATGCAAGATATCAAGCATTGTTCCAACTTTGGCAAGTTCTAGGTGCAGCTTGCGAAACTGGGGAGTTTGATAGCAGAGGTTTTCAATTACTAGCTTTTCCCCTTCTAGCTTTCCTTCTACATAGCCTAACTCTGCGGGCATGGGGTAAGGTGACAAGTCTAAATATTTCTGCCAGCTACCCTCGATTACATTGGCTAATTGGCAAATTAAAGGGTGTTGTTGCGATCGCAAAGAAGATGATGACATAGTTGTTTTTTTAAATTGCGGCACTAAATAAAGTTATTTAACACTTATGGCGGTACAACTTTGATTATCTGTAACTTAGAATACAGAAATAACAATTTAGTTGTGTGATGGGAAGAAACGATGCAAGTAACTTACTACCAGCCAAACTTTTGTATTTTACCTGTAGGACAAATAGACTGGTCAAATAAAAATAGCTGCAACTTAACGCACTCGCCCGACACCTGGGTACACTTACTAAAATTGCCCAGCGAGTATAGTTATGACGAAGCACTACTACTGTGCGATCTGGGTGAAGATAAGTGGGTGGCGTGGGTTCCCAATCATGGAGAAACGGTATTAGATGCCCGTGATTTTTATCCTACCTAGCTTGCCAAAAATCCGTAACATCGTAACCTAACTGTTCTAGCATTTGCCGCAGTAAGGGCATACTTAAGCCAATTACATTAGTATGGCAGCCAACAATTTTTTCTATAAATAAGCTGCCATAACCTTCTAAAGCAAAAGCCCCAGCACATTTGAGAGGTTCACTTGTAGCTACATATTTGGCGATCACGCGATCACTTATCTGAGCAAAATAAACTTCTGTCATCTGCGGATAATTAACCGTCCGATTTTGCACTAAGTCTATCAAAGCATGACCTGTATAGAGTTCGCCGACTTTACCGCGCATTTTTTGCCACCGGGCGATCGCTTCTGAGGGGTTTGCAGGTTTTCCATGAATTTCCCCGTCTACTAGCAACACCGAATCGCAACCCAAAATTAACGCCGATTCAAATTGTCCAGCTACTCTTTCAGCTTTGCATTTAGCCAAAATCTCTACTAATTGACGCGGATCGCTTCTTTGAATTTGCGACTCATCAAAATTGCTTACACTTACTACAGGGTCAATTCCAGCAATTTGTAGCAAGCGGCGACGGGCGGGAGAGGCGGAAGCAAGGACAAACTGGGGTAAAGGCATATTAATAGACTAAGAAAGAATCAACTACCGATTCAAACTGAGCTTGAACTTTTTGCCAACGTCTTTCGGGCGCAGAAGCGTTGAAAGTATAGAGTTTGCCTCGACTAACAGCGACACTCGCTAAATTGTGGCGTTCTTGTTGATTGGGAAGTTTGACAGCAAACTCTAAAAGGTAGTATTTTTTGCCTTTTACTTCTCTTGAGGCGGCGTTGACAAGTTCTGCTTCGCGTCCAGAATCAGAAGGTGCGATCGCACTTTTGCTTAATTTATACCCTACTTCCGTCGGAGTTCCAAGTTCTGCTAAAGTTTTACCATTAGCAACGGGACTAACTACCACTGATACATTTTCGCTAATTTCAATCATATCGTGAAAAACAATATCAGCACCGTTAGACACCTTTACTGGAAGCCAGCCGTTAGGATACAAAAACTCGTAGCCACGGGTTGCATCTACATAGCTTTTGAGTCCTGCCCCGGCTGTGGCACAACTTGTTAAATTAAAAGTAACTGCTATTACTAGCAAAAAAGCGGCAATTTTTTTCAACATTAGGGGATTACACGCCAAGGAGCGTATTTTGATTGCTTCAATAGTATAAAGAACTGTGCGATCGCACTTCCAACCAAAAACGCCCTATGCTATCAAGTACCGAGTTAAACGGGTTTCATCCTGACAGTTTGCCAAACCCATTTTTATCAAGGATATTGAAGCAATTTTTTATAATCACCCCAAAAACTCCAATATATTTATTTTTTCCTAGGCTAAAAATTTTTTGCCGCTCCAGCCTAACTACAGCGATTTAAGTAGGCAGCAAGTAGCTAACAGCTTATAAAATAAGATTATTAATTACTGGAAATAAACACAATGGATACCCAAACCCTTAAAGACAGAGTTGCTTTAGTGAAAACCAAGCGCGAAGAATTGCTAACTTTACTAGAACAGCCAAATTTGGGCAGCCTGAGAATTGATGTCAACCAAGCTTTAGAAGAAATGGACGACTTGATTGATGAGTTTAAGCGCACTTTTCCTGGAGAAGTTTATTAAATTAGCTTACTTATAGATACTAGGAATTTCACGCTGATGGTTAAGGCATTTAACTTGTCAGCGTGATTTTTTTAGATTCTGCACTTTTCTAATGGTTTGCTACTTTATCCCCTAATTCTCTAACTAACTTAATTAGTTCTAGAGTGGGTGTATCTTTTTTACAAAAAGCATCTAGACAATTAATGTTGCTTGTTTCTTGGAACTTAGGGTTTTCTAAAGAAGAATAAGCAATAATTTGA
>JACCVJ010000336.1 GCA_013698215.1 Tatlockia sp.
TTGATTCATATGGAGATTCAGACGGCAGTTTTAAGCAAGCCGATTGAACCTATTATTTCCAATAATACGGGTATCCTGAGTCGAATTTATGTAAGAGAAGGAATGAAGGTTAAAGCTGGTCAACCTTTATTTCGGCTCAATGATGAAAAAATAGCTCGTTCTATTTCTCAAGATGATATTAGCAACATAAATGCTTTGACTCGTAACAAAATTAAAAGTATTGATGAACTTAACCAAAAGATCCAATTAAGTCAATTAGAGTTAGCTGAAGCTAAAGTCACACTACAAAACACAATGGCTCTTAAGCAACAAGAGATTGATAAATTGCAGCCCTCTAAAGCGATCTCTCAAAGCCAGCTTGTGTTAGCCAGAGCTAAAATCAATTCATTTAATATTCAGTACATAACAGCAAAAAATAACTTGAATAGGTTTGTAGAGCTATCTCAAGCAGGTGCGGTGAGCCAGCAAAGAGCCGATTTAGCAAAATCTGAACTTGCTAAAGTGGACGGTGCGCTTCAAGAAGCAAAGGCAGACTTGAAAATTGCCGAAACTGCCGTAAAGTCTATTCAAAATGGAAATTTCTACGATGGTAATAGTTTCATCAGCAACCTTCCACGTCTCACGGTAGAAGTTAAAGATATGCAGCAACGAATACAGTTAGCAGCTCAAAAAGTAGCTTTTTTAGAGCAATCTAGAGAAAAACAACAAGCAGAAGTAAAAAATTTAGAAAAGCAGAAGCAACAAATTATTGGAGAATTAAACCAGGGTTTAGGTAACAGCTTGGAGCAAAGCCCTTCCTCTGTTGTTTATAAATCTCCTGTTTCTGGCTCTGTTTTAAAAGTAGCTAAGTCTCCTGGTAATAAAGTTAATGATAGTGAAACCATAGTGTTGTTACAACCAGAGCTAGGTCAACCAATAGTTGAAGCTTATCTAACGCAAGATCAAGTTACGAAAGTATCAATTGGTAGCAAAGTTACAGTCTTAATACCTGACTTAGATAAAAGTTATCAAGCACAAGTAGTAAATATTGATCGCACTGGCGGGCTGCCTGATGCAGTCAGAGGGCAATACCAGTTGCAAGGTTCAGGAGACAAATCAGCCTACGTTAAGCTCGTAGTTCAGGGCATATCATCAGAAGAAAGGAGTAAACTAACTGCAGGTACGCCTGTCAGACTGCAAATAATTAAAAGCTTGAATGGTTTTGAGGGTTTAAGATTTTTGAATTAGAGCAAGAGTAATGTAATACCTTACCCTTGCACCATTGAACGATATTCAAAAAGGAAAAAAGACTCCGACCGTTGGAAAAGAGGTATCCGAAAGTAAATTAAGTGCGACTACTTTCCAAAAAAGCCTCACTCAAAGCCTGCGAGCAGCTCTGAAGGCTCTTGCATACAGTCCTGTGCCGTTAAGAATAGACTTTCCGTTATAATCTCCAAGGGTTGGCCCATTTATGCTTTTACGACTTGATATGAATCTGAAGTTTCCCCCAGTATCCTGACCAAGAAAAATACCTACGTGATCGATTGCGGTACCATCATTAATGGATGCATCGAAGAATACGAGATCCCCAGCAGAAAGAGGAGAAATATCCTCTGCTTGCTGTCCAGAGTTAGGAATCACCTCAACTCCTGGAGCCGACTCGAGCATTGTAACTGCGCGGCGCGGAAGCGATGAGCCATCTGGCGAGAGCGTTAGAGGAAGACCCATTCGGTAACCGAAGACCATTCGCACGAAGCCGGAGCAATCGAGACTATTAACTTGAGAACTCTCCGGTTGATCGACAAAATTGAAATAAGCCCAAGGTATTCCAAGATAATCATTGAAATCTGACCCCTCTTGATGAGTTCCGTCTGCTAAAAGAGGACCGTAACTAGCATCTCCCTCTATTTTCAGAGCTGCCGTATTATAAGTGGGTGGAGCATTTTCAACATAGTGCATAGCTGTTTCAAGAACATCAGCGCTTCTATCGGCAAGTGCGCTCGTTAGCCAAGCTTCATCAACCTTACCCGCAAAAGGAGCCGAAAGAGTCCTTACCCAAATGCTTGTCGATACTGCATTGGATGCAGTCGACCCCGTAAAAGTACGGATTGGACCATTAAGAGTAACGGTATAGGAGCCATCTGTGAACGTAGAGAGCCATCGCCCAGAAGTGTCTATAACAACTGTGCGGACTGGTTTTGTCGTTTTAGTATAGATATATGAAAATGAAGCGCTAGTTAGGGTAGATTGAGCAGTAGTTTTATCAGTATTTAAGCTTAGTAGTGCAACAAGAAGAAGACCAATTTGTATAATTCTTGAACTATTATTTTGTCGTTGTTTCATATTTTCCTTTCGTTAGCTCTTATAGGGATTAGTAAACTGTCTGGGTAGTCCTAAACAAGTAAGGATAGGCAAACTAAAGCTGTAGTAATTCATTATAGTGATGGATAAAATACCAGATAGCTCCGATGTTGTTTTCTAACTTTTTAGAGAAGGACAAGGTTTTTCTGACTAGACGCGAGACTCTTTGACGTAAAGTACAGTTAAAGCGCTCAATGCCGTTAGTTTTGCCACTGGTTTTGCTTACCGATCTATGTCTTGAAGCTGGAAAAATCTGATTGTATGCAGACCAGAAATCGGTATAACATATAGCACATTGACGATAGAGAGCAGGCAAAGAGCGCCATAATCCTTCAGATCCATCGCGGCTACGGTTGCCGACATACACACCGACGATTTCTTTTGTTTCTATGTCTAATGCCAACCAAATCCACTGCTTATTCTTTTTATTAGCCACAAATGACCACATCTCGTCACACTGGATAGTTAGTCGCCCCTTTTTTTTGGCCAACCCTCGACTTCTTGAGAAACAGATGTGTACAACTTGTTGATATAGGTCTGTAACCATCTTTCTGATACACCAGTGATTCTAGCAATTCCAGCCAGCGGCAGCTTTTCCAGCAACAACTTGTTTATCAATTCTTTAGTCTCCTCTCCAATCACCTTATTTTTTGGGTTGAGAACAAATTGGCGGACACACTCTTTACACTTAAAGTTTTGGTTCCCATTGTGAATAAACCCGTTTTTCACTACCTGATTAGAATCACAGCGTGGACAGAATATAAGTTTTTCTGACATAGTTCATTTAAAGATATCTATCTTATATCCTTACCTATTTAGGACTACCAACTGTCTGATCTCAAAACTGACCGAAAGCCAGTTAAAGCAAGGAAAGATTATTGTTTGATGTAATAAATTTGCTAGTTGTAAGGTGGCGAAGACTTCTGTTTGAGTCGCATCAAAATCTTAAAAAACTAAGGCATATTGCTC
>JACCVJ010000337.1 GCA_013698215.1 Tatlockia sp.
TAATCGTGACTCAGCCGATGAATGGGAAAATTACCCATTAACGGTACTCCCCAGCCATCAATCGCAATTACTGCCTTAACCTTTCCCCCTAGTAGCTCCCATCCCCAAGCCGCACCGAGCGCTCCTAATACCCCCGCACTAAAGCTAATAAATAATACTGGTGCAGCCTGGCGCGGTTGACCGTGAGCTTTAATCAACTCTTGTAAAATATGTATGGCTGATAGAGCAGTATAAGTTTTTACGTCAACAATGCGTGTATTTACTAGCAAAATAGAGTTTGAATTAGATAATGACAATTCCTGTAGAAAACATTGAGTTAGTTGGGGTAAGTGAAATCCAGGGCAAATAAAAATACTCATGTTAATAATTAAATTAAAGTTAAAGTCTTGAGATCGGGAAGATAAACTACTAAAGTTAGTTTTATCGTTAGAGGCAAAATAGTTCTCATTAATGTTAGCGCCGTAGCTGCGCTCGCCCTAAAGTAAATGTAATTTACTAAAAAGTATTTATTATCGTGTAGCTAATCTTAGAAAATATGGTCAGCTAGGTATCCTCAGCAATTCTTTAACTGGGTAATTGGTAACTAATGACAAAAAAAATTACACCGCCAATACCTAAAAATGAAGCTGCTAGACTAAAAAATCTCTGTCAGTATCAAATTATTGATACTCCCGCCGAAAAAGCCTACGACGATATTACTCAGTTGGCTGCCTCTATTTGCGGTACTCCCATTGCTTTAATTAGTCTTGTGGAGGGCGATCGCCAGTGGTTTAAGTCTAGTGTTGGTTTAGAAAGTAGCGAAACACCCCGCGAAGTAGCTTTTTGCGCCTATACGATCTTACAAGCAGAAATATTTATTATTCCCGATCCTAAAAAAGACCCGCGTTTTGCCCATAATGCCCTAGTAACTTCCGAGCCTTATATTCGTTTTTATGTTGGCGTACCGCTAATTACATCTCAAAACTACGCTTTGGGAAGTCTCGCCGTGATGGACTACGTACCAAGAGAACTTGAAGCGCAACAAATTGAATCCCTTAAAGTTTTAGCACGTCAAGTAGTTAAGCTAATTGAGCTACGCACCAATTTGTCTAAATGGGAGAATATTGGGCTCAATCGTCAGCAAAAACATAAAAATCGCCAGCAATTTTTTCAAAAAGTAGCTGTAGGACTGGGGTTAACCTTTTTAATATTAGCTGGGGCTGGCTTTTTCGCCCATCGCAGCCTCAATGAAAAAGTAAAAAATAGTAACGAGCAGATCGGGCGCAACAAAATTATTGACAATTTTGAAGATATAAACTTGCAAATGAAAGAAGTGGCGATCGCCAAACATCGTTACATCAACAGTCCTCAATTAAAATATTTAGAGCCGTACTACAATGTCAAAAGCTCGGTAAAACAAAAAATTGCCCAAATAAAATTGCAAATTGCCGATAACCCTGCTCAACAAAAACGTTTGGCAAGTCTCAAAGGGCTAATTGACCAAAAATTAACAGAAGTAGAAAGCGCTGTTAATCTCCGCCAGCAAGGCTTTGACGTAGCGGCACAATCGTTAAGAACCGAGCAAGAGAAATATATATCTGACAGAATAGACGCAACGCTTCAAGAGATGGAATCCTTTGAAACTCAATTAATCCAAAGAAATGTGCTTTCAATCAGAGCTAATACATACAACTTTGCGATCGTATTTGCTATAGGAATATTGCTTAACTTTTTGGTTTTAGCGATTGTTTATTACTTTGTACAACAAGAAATTAACGAACGCCAAAAAGTAGAAACCGATTTAGAGCAAGAGCGAGACTTGACTTTTGCAATTTTAGATACGAGTGCATCAATAGTAATAGTTTGCGATCCTCAAGGCAAAATTGTGCGCTTTAACCGCGCCGCCGAACAAACTTCGGGTTATTACATCGACGAAGTTAAAGGTAAGTATTTGTGGAGTTTATTTGTACCACCCCAGGCAGCAAACCTAGTAAAAAACGCCATCGAAAAATTGCCCGCAAGTCGCCCTGATAACTACGAAACTCACTGGATTGCCCGTAATGGCGATCGCCGTTTAATTACCTGGGCAAATACTCAACTGCACGATCGCACAGGTGCGGTGGAATATGTAATAGCTAGTGGTAGCGATGTCACCGAACGCGCCGAAGCTACACAAGCCTTGCTAGAAAGCCAAGAGCGCTATCATGACTTATTTGAAACCGCCAGCGATTTAATTCAAAGCGTCGCCTTAGATGG
>JACCVJ010000345.1 GCA_013698215.1 Tatlockia sp.
GGTTGCTTTTTCTTTTCTTGACGTTGCCATTCATAGAAACCATCAGCAATTATTAAACACCGCCGCCGCTTAAAAGCAGCTTTAAAAGAAGGTTTTTCGCTTACGGTTTCTGCTCTAGCATTAATTAGTTTTGCGCCAATTTTGGCATCTTTTGCCCAAGAAGGAATCAAACCCCAACGTAACATTTGCAATTGTTTTACACCTCCCGGCGCAGATAATATTGATGGAATTAGCTGGGTAGGAGCAATGTTGTAACGCGGCTCTAGGGGCGGGATTTGGGCGATATTAAATGCTGAGGCGATCGCATTAATTGGCTGACTTAAAGTAAATCTTCCACACATAAATTGTCTTAATTGTGTTATTATCAATCTAAATATTCAATGTTTACTTTTATTCTAAATTAATTTCTTCTTCTAATTGGTACAGAGTTAAGATAAATTATTCTATATTTTAAATTAACTATGCTACGTTTGTATAATTTCTTACCATCAGGTAACTGTTACAAAATCCGTTTGTTACTGACTCAGTTGGGTATTCCCTTTGAAAACATTGAAGTAAATATCCTTAAAGGTGAAAGTAGAACTACAGAATTTTTAGCCAAAAATCCTAACGGTAGAATACCAGCATTAGAACTTGAATCCGGTCAATTTTTAGCTGAATCGAATGCTATTATTTTTTATCTCAGTGAAGGAACTAAGTTTTTACCACAAGATCGTTTGTTACGCGCTCAAGTGTTGCAATGGTTATTTTTTGAGCAGTACAGCCACGAACCTTTTATAGCTACTTCTAGATTTTGGATTTCTTACTTAGGTAAAGCTGAAGAATATAAGGAAGCACTAGAGCAAAAACGCGCTCCTGGTTACGCTGCTCTTGCAGTAATGGAAAAGCATTTACAGCAACATAGTTTCTTCGTAGGCGAACAGTACAGTATTGCGGATATTGGTTTATTTGCTTATACTCATGTTGCTCATGAAGGGAACTTTGATTTAACAAGATTCCCTGCTATTCAAACATGGATTAAGCAAGTGGCATCTCAACCATTACATATTAGTATCAATCAAAAATAATATCTTTAATTGTCTGTATCAATCATTACTAGCTTCTGTTGAGATGATACTAATTTAATCGTAATTTTAGACTTTGGTACAGTAAATTTGTTAGCGAGTAATTTAATTAATTCTGCGTTTGCCTTGCCATCGACCGGAGGAGATTTTAAGCTTATAGTTAGGCTTCCGTCTGCTTCATTAATTTTTTGTTGTGCGGAATTTGATTTAACCTTAATACTTTTTTGCACTGCTTTTATCTAATTTTTTCAACCCCAACCAACCTAAAATGCAACCTATAGCGTAATGAGGAAAATCCCACCACGAAAAGGTAGTACCTAGTAGTAATCTACCTACAAGCGTAGAACGTATTTGTTCTAATAAGGGTGGATGCCATAATTGTAAAACTTCAAGCACGCAAGTAATAACAAAAACCCCCAAAGAAATTTTGACAATTACTGTACGACCTTTTATTAGTAAATAAGCAAATAAGCACCAGAAAACTTCATAAAATATTGCGGCTCCAGAATTATTAAACCACTCTTGACCAAACCCACTATAAAACTTGAAAAAAAAGCCCATCCCGGTAACGATGAGCAGTGAAATAATGATATTTAGTTGCTTTTTTTGGGTAAATGTCATACAAAAGGCAATTGATTTGTAATTTGCTTTGTATAACATATTTCTATAAATTTTAAGGTTCTGTGCGGCTACCAGCGCCAATTACGCCGATTTTATGGCGATAAGATAATTCTGCCCCAAACCACCCCGAAGCACTGGTTAAAGTCCCGACAATCGTTGAGATAACCAGTCCCCAAGGTAATACACCACCGACCGGATTACCAATACGTAAATATAGGTTAATAGCTGTCAAAACTAACAGAGTGACATTGATAATCATATGCGCCCACCCGGCAGTACGCTTGCGGACTCGTTCAATTTGCAAAAAGTCGCTCATGCCAATAATAGCTGCAACGATTCCACCGCCTAAACCTGCAACAATTAACCAAAAAGAAGCCAGCGCCCAAAATTCATCTCGCACTAGCCAGTACACAGCATCCGTTACCAAAGCCCCCGCTAAAAAAGCAATAGGAAAAATTACACTCAACGGGTGCAAAGGATGACCAGCGATCGCAACGGTACTAGGTACACCTGTATCGAGGTACTCACGATTGTCGCTTTCAATAATTGGTGGAATATTAGGAAATGGGGTGCTACTTGTTCGTTGTGTCTCCATTAGTTCTCCTAGGGGTAGTGTATTTACAGATTCTAAGCAGTGGGGAATTTTTCGAGATGAGCTTCCGCTTGGATTGTCAATTTTCCCGCATCTATTTGTAACTTTTTGATTTTTAGCAACATTCCAACTAAGTCAAAGTTGCTGAGATTTAAAATTGCACTGGTTTGATCGATCAAAGCTGCGGTTAATTCTGGTGATAGCTCCTCACCTTCGCCATACTCCACATTTTCTAAAGTAACGGTTTGTCCGTTAGAACTCACCTCTGGAATTGCCGAAAATTCCACTTGCCCAGTTTGATTATTGGGTAATGATAAGATAGCCTTTAGAGCTATGTGGCGATCGCCTGGGAGCCTGAAATCAACTTGCTGGGCGCTAACTGTCGTGGGTTGTCCGTTGACTAATACCTGCAAGTTTTGCAGTTTGTCACGCACGAAATCACAATTGAAAGCGCGGTTGATATCTGACTCTGTAAGTACAGCGCGGACACTAGCATCGGTGGGTTTGGTTAGTTCAATTTTGCCGAAAGCAGCTTTGAGCGGATCAATAGCTACGCTGGTCATGTGCATATCTAACTGAGTTACGCGCAAGTCTTTTTGCATTACCAGCCCATCACCAGCAATTTTTACATCATCGACTTGTCCTTGAATCAACTTTAGTGGAGCGGTTTTTATCGCTACATCTAGGTTTTCTAGTTCATCTAGTTGGCTACCTATACCAATTTCTACAGCTTTATCTAGTGCTTGCTCTCCTAATCCGGGCTGATCTTGCATTACTTGTTGCTACTTCTTTGGGGTCACTGAGTAAATCTAACGATTTGCCCAGTTGTCTTGTATCTGTCTTGTGGTGGATGAAGCTATTTTTTAATTGGCTATTATTGCTAAAATAGGCATCTATAACAAAAAATTCTCCTTATTTATACATAATTACTCTTGAGGGGGATTCAAGGTTATTATCCTGACAAAAGCGCCAACAATTTTACTTTTTATATAGACAGCGATCCGTCAAAAGAAAGATGAATCACTAGAGTAGTTATGACAACCTAAAAAGTGTAGCCGACTTAAAGAGAGTAAGAGGATATTTTAAAATGGTAGTTACTTTAGATAATGCCAAGCGCACTGCCCTAGGTAGCAAATTAGCAGATATCAAAGCATTACAAAACTTGATAATTGCTAATGAGCAAAAGTTTTTGAGTGAAATCAAAGATGAAGATATCCGCGATCGCTTTCAAGATATGCTCAGAGATGACCAAAAAAACTTGGGAGTTTTAGACACAGTTATTGTGCAGTACGGCGTTCAAGCTGAACCCAAAGAAACTATTACCCAAATGGTAAGTAAGCTTGACGAACTAATGAGCGGTTCGGAACTAACGATTTATGAAAAGGTATTTCAGCATGAATTGCTCAAGCACCAGCTAGCAATGAGTGGTATAACCGTACACAAAGCTGCTCAAAAAATTGGTGCTGATGTGATGGCAGCGATCGCACCATTAAACACCGTTAACTTTGAAAACCGCGCTCATCAAGAGCAATTAAAAGGTGTTCTAGAAGTATTGGGTGTACGCGAATTAACTGGGGAAGAAGCAGACCAAGGTATCTGGGCCCGCGTTCAAGATGCTGCGGCAGCTTTTAGTGGTGTAGTTGGTAGTGTAGTTACTCACGCCAGCGACAAAGAAGATATGAACATCCAAGATATAATTCGGATGGATCATGCTAAAGTCAACACTCTCTTTACCCAAGTTGCAGCTACTAGCGATCCCCAGAAGTTGCAAGAGTATTTCGGTCAAATCTACAAAGATTTAACGGCTCATTCTGAAGCTGAAGAGCAAGTTGTGTATCCTGCGGTGCGTCCTTTTTATGGCGAACACGACACCACAGAATTGTACGACGAGCAAGCAGAGATGAAAAAGGTATTAGACGAAATCAAAGCTAGCGACCCCGCCGCCGTTGACCAGTTTAAGTCTAAAATCAAAAGCTTGATGGATGCAGTGGGCGATCACATTCGTCAAGAAGAAAGCACCATGTTTGCAGCTATCCGCGATAATATGAGCAGCGACCAAAGCGAGCAACTAGCTACACAATTTAAGGCTGCTAAAAGTGCCATTCAGCAAAAAATGTAGTTTTGTACTGTCCTGACTA
>JACCVJ010000523.1 GCA_013698215.1 Tatlockia sp.
GGCGGTAGTTGTCCATTCTGGAGGAGTTGGCGCAAAAGCATCCATGCGTTGAAATTAACCGTTTAATTTTTACTTTAAACGGTTTTATAATTTTCCTCAATGTCAATATCTACCGAAGCCATAATAAATAGAGAAAGTGCGATTCGTTGGTAGCTGAATCACGGTAATCAATCCGTACATAAGCTACCCAACCTGACAGCAGATTACTGTCATTATAGGTTGAACTTCGAGATTAATGCTCACGGTTCGCCCATTTTTGAGTGAGGTGGTCACATTAGGCTAGAGTCTATCAATGAAGAAGCCTGTAGCCGTTACGACCGAACGAGTTGATGATATTCCACTGCTCCTAGCGCAGCTCCAAAGAATGGGTGTTCAAGAACTGCTGGATGAGCATTTTCCCACGCATGGAAATTGGCAGGGGCTGAGTTTAGGACATGTTGCCGTAGTTTGGCTCAGTCACATTCTGTCCCAAGCTGACCATCGTCTCAACCATGTTCAAGGCTGGTTAGAGCATCATCTTGAGACGGTTGGGGTGAGTTTAGAGCAAGACCTACGGGGACTGGATATGAGTGATGATCGCCTAGAGAGCTTATTGCGATAACTGAGCAAAGATAGTGCGTGGGAAAGTTTTGAGCAAGCACTAAGCCAGCGTCAATTACAAGTCTACGACCTGAGTCCAAAACGAATCCGTCTTGATAGCACATCAGTCAGTGGTTTTTGGAATGCCAATGAAGAAGGATTATTCCAACGAGGTCATAGCAAGGATCATCGACCTGACTTACCTCAACTCAAATTGATGTTGGCAACCCTTGACCCATTAGGGTTACCGATTGCGAGTGAGATTGTAGCTGGAAATTGTGCCGATGATCCTTTGTACGAACCAGCAGTACATCAGGTCAGACAAACGCTTGGGATAAGGGGACTGCTTTATGTAGGAGACTGCAAAATGGGCAGTTTGAGTACCAGACATCTGATTCAATCGGGGGGCGATTATTACTTATGCCCGCTGTCCAAAACGCAGGTCAGCATGGAAGACTTACAGCAGTACCTATTACCCGTAAAGGAAGAAACAGTAAAACTAAAGGCGGTAGTATATGACTATACCAATGGCACAACGGCTCTCATTGCTCAAGGTTATGAGCAAGTATATTCCTGCAAATTTACACAAGATAGTGAAGAATCGACTTGGGAAGAACGCCGCTTAGTGGTCTACTCTATTGCCCATGCCGAGGCGGAGAAAAAGGCTCTCCAAGCCCGTATAGATAAGACTCAGAAAGAGTTGGAGACCCTTAATGAACCTCCCTCGCCCTGGGAGGAAACCCTGGCCAGACCTCGATAGCTTTGTCAAAGGTGTTGAGAATATCATCTTGAAGAACCGGGTTGACTGTTTATTTCAATTAAAATTCCAAGAGCAAGTAGAGCAACACTCCCAACGTCAATATCGAAATAGAGCCGCTAGGGTGATTGAGAAACGACGGTTTCAAGTAGACTTTTCACTAGATATGACTGCGGTTGAGCAGCAAATGCAGGTATTGGGTTGGCGAGTCTATGCGACCAATCATCCTCAGACAGAATTGTCTCTCTGTGAGGCTGTCATTGTCTATCGACAGGAGTATTTGATTGAGCGGGGTTTTGGACGACTCAAAGGACAACCGCTCTCTCTGAGACCCATGTTTCTACAACGGGAAGACCATATTAAAGGGTTGATTCGGCTGCTCACCATCGGACTGAGATTACTGACGCTAGTAGAGTTCCAGGTCCGGCGCGCTCTTGCCCTTGAAAAGATTGAGATAGCTGGGTTGTATGCTGGTAATCCCAAGCGTTCGACGGCCCAACCAACCACGGAAAGACTTCTGGCCAGTTTCAAAGAAATCACACTCGTTCTCATTGAGGATAGAGGAGAAATCTATGCAGATCTGACTGTTCTAAATCCCTCGCAGCAAAGGATTTTGCAGTTAATGAACTTCCCAATCGAGATCTATACTCGCCTTGGCCCACAATCTGACGACCCACCCTGAAAATGAGCGAACCGTAAGTGATTACATCATTACGAAGTTCCTGAATAAGATTCTTCATTACCTCTTGCCCTTGATCTGCTTTAATTGCCCCTAGACTGCTTAATTCTTTGCGAATCTCACTAAATATTGGTTCAAGTACCTTCCCTAACTCCTGTCCAATAGCTTGAGGAGTTAGATTTGTCATTGTCTGGGCAGCGTTGCTTAATGCTAGGGCTGTATTTTGAGCAGTATTTTCTGAGGTAGATAAAACGGCGATTTTGTCTAATTTGTTTCTTAGGCGATCGC
>JACCVJ010000348.1 GCA_013698215.1 Tatlockia sp.
ATTTTTTCCATTGCTTGACTAATTTCTGCGGTGCTGTAGGGATTTATAAGAATCGCCGCATCTCCCGCCACTTCAGGCATTGAGGAAAGGTTTGAAGTAATTACGGGCGTACCGCAAGCCATAGCCTCTAAAACCGGAAAGCCAAAGCCTTCCCACAAGCTAGGAAACACTAGAGCGATCGCGCTATTAATAATTATTGGCAATTGGCTATAAGCAACATAGTCAAGAAATTTAACATAATTAGTTAGTTCCAGTTTATCTATTAGCCCTTGAAGTACGGGGGTATATCGCGCGTCGGAAGCCCCGGCTATCCATAATTGATATTTATGATAATTTGGTAGCGCTGCAAAGGCAGCAATTAGGCGTTGCAAGTTTTTGTAAGGATCTTGCCTACCGATGTAAAGAAAGTAGTTAGATTTGGGTAAGTTAAGAAAAGAAAAATTGTCCCCATCGTGGGCTAATAGTATGGGGGTAACTTTGCGGGGATTGATGCCAAAAAAGTAAGTAATATCTTTAGCTGTGGCTTTGGAATTACAAAGAATATGTTGCGCGCCCTTTAAAACTTGGGGAATATAATAACGGCTGTAAGCACTAAGAGGGGATAATTTAGCAAAGCGTAAAGGGATAAGATCGTGAACGGTTACAATGTAACGACAGTTCGTAAATAACGGTGCTTCAGGGATAGGTGAAAATAAAAGCGGCGATGTCTTTTGTTTATATATCTTTGGTAATTGCCGTTGCGTCCACCACAATCGGCGCAAATGCCCTTTACTACCCCAATCTGGAGTTAAATTCCCTGGGATTGGATAACAATCATAATCATCGATTGCTTGGGAACTTAGTAGTGTTGGTTGCAGCTTCAGAAGATGAGGAATTAAATTATTAGCATAAGTGCTTAAGCCCGTGGGCTTAGAACTAACAAATGATAAGTTAACTAGCAATCGCTTTAACTATTATGTCTATTACTTAACAAACAACTGACAATACTTACTAATCATATGCACTCTCTGGTTTTTATGCAAAATTTTCTTAAAAATATTTATAATCCTTAACAAGTCTACTTATTGTTCAGCGATCGTTTAGCCTGTAACGCTCTAGTTCAAGCAGTTTTCATCAAGGTCACCTTTATTTTTATAAGCTAACTTATTAAGTTTTGTTCGATAGATTTTGGATTGTTCTTCGATTTTTAAACTCACGTCTATTATCCTAAATAGAAACATTTTAAGTAAATAACTGTCATTTTACTACTAAATATATTATAAGTTTGAAATTGGTACAAAATGCCTACTTCGCCAGTAACTTGCTTCCGAAAAGATTTGATTGTTACCTGTACTACAAACAATTCAGCCAAACAATATTTAGTTAAAAACCCTACAAATGACTGTTCTTTTGAATTTGGGGAGGAAGAATATTTTTTATGTCAATCTATAAATGGAACTTCAACATCATCTCAGATTGTAGCAGCTTTTAAAAGACGTTTTGATCTAGCACTTACCGAAGCAGATCTTCAAGATTTTTTAGCCCAGATACAAGATTATGGATTATTAGAAACCTATCTTACTTCTAGCGGAAACAACTCTTTAACTTTTCCAGAATCGACAACACAAAGTTTACAAGACAACTCGAACAATCTCAAGCTAGATAGTCAAAACCAATCTGATATAAGTCTAAAACAAAATAACAAAACTTACCTTTGGTTGCTACCCAATTCAGTTAAAGTATTTAATTTTTTATTAAAAGTTTTTTACCCACTCAGACCATTATTTCAATTTTTAACGTGGGCGTTAATTCCTGGTTTAATGCTTACTCTATTTACTTTAATTAATAATCAAGAGATTTTTTGGACTGATATTCGCTATACCATGAACGGAGGTATACCATTTTTATTACATTTTTTACTAACCCTTACTTTTATAATCTTAATTGTTAAAACTGCTCAAGGTATTGTCTTTACTGCTTGCGGTGGAGAAGTTAAAAATTTTGGATTGACTCTATCAATGGGGTTTCATCCACGTTTTTATATAGACCGTAGTGAGATGTTTCAGTTACCAAGACAAAAGCAAGTTTGGACTTTTGCAACACCTTTACTAATCCGCCTAGGAATTATAGTTCTTGGCGTACTAACTTGGTATTTCATGGGAGGAACAGAAACTGCGCTTGGAACCAGTGCTATTTCCCTTGCTCATTCAGCTTTTTTTGAATTTTTATTTGATAGTAGTCCGCTATTACCGACCGATGGCTACTATTTGCTAGTTACGTTATTAAAATTACCGCCAAATTATATTAAAAAAGTATATAAAACTTGGGACATGATTCTTAGCCGTCGCCCATTGCCAAAGTCTTTATCTACAAAAGAAAAATTAGCTTTAATATTAATTGGTGGTTTATCCATAAGTTTTTATTGGGGATTTTTCTTATTGCTTATTCATCTATGGACTGATGGATTATCTGAAACATTTACTAGAATTTTCGGGAGAGGAACTGATGTAATTATCCTTGGTATTATCGCTACTTTCGCTTTAATTAAGCCCGTAACAAAAACCTTAAAAAAGTGGAAGTTTAATAAAACTTTTGATGCTATATCTGTCGAGCAACCTATAGCAACCAAAAAACGTAAATTTAAACGGAAAGATTTGGCAAGGTTTTTAGCTTTGATTATTGTAGCCATTATACTTGTATTACCTTATCCTTACCGTCCTGGGGGCAATATTCAACTATTACCGCCAACTCAGCAAAGCATTCAAGCTCAAGTTGATGGTAAAATTACAAAAGTTTTTTTTGAAGGTGGAGATGGTCAGTGGATTAAGCAAAAAAATCTTATAGCTAATATGGAATCTGTTGATATTGACAACGAAGTTCAAACTCTTGGAGAATCAATCAAAAGACAACAAGCTGAGTTAGCATCCCAACAAGCAAACTTAAGCAAATTGATTGCAACTCCCAGACCAGAAGATGTAGCAGTAGCCAATCAAAAAATAGCTGTTGCTCAAGGGCAATTAAAAGTAGCAAATCAACAGATAGAAGTAGCTAAAATTCAAGTAGTAAGAGCTACTAATAAGTCAGAATTTAGCGCCCGTGAAGCAGCGCGCTTTAAAGCATTATATCAACAAGGCGCGTACTCTTTACAGCAGTATGAAAATATTGAAAAGCAGAATGAATTAGACCGTAATGAAATAGTAGAAAAGCAGCAAAGCGTAATAGAATTTCAACAAAACTTAGAAGTCAAAAATCAAAGTTTAATAGAGGCTAAAGCAAACTTAGCCGTAGTATTAAGTGGCTCTCATCCCCAAGATATAACCGCCGCACGCAAACAAGTAGAAGCTGCTGATGCAGAAGTTCAACGTTTAAAACAACAATTAAAATATACTGAAAGTCAAGTTAAGCGAACGGCGTTATTAATGCCAATTGATGGACGTTTGATTACTCCTTACTTAGAACGAAAAATAGGTACTTATCTTAAACAAGGAGAAACCTTTGCAGTAGCCGAAGATGACCGACATATTAGCGGCGAGTTGCAAATTCCAGAATATAGCACTGGAGACTTTGTTTTGAATGGCAAAGTTGAAGTTAAACTTTTATCTTACCCCGATAAACCGCTAGTAGGGAAAGTTATTTCTATTCAACCTAATGCTGTTTCTGAATCGACAAATAGCGCGGAAACTTCCGCTAATGGGCGAGTTATAAATGTCATTGTTGATGTTCCTAATCCTGATGAAAAATTAAAAGCTGGGATGACTGGATACGCGAAAATAGAAGGGAAAACTTTGCCTCTAATTGTCGCTTTTACTCGTCCTATTGTCCGCTTTATTCAAGTTGAAGTTTGGTCTTGGCTACCTTAGTTAAAAGTTAGAGCTATTACAAAAATGTATGTAGATACCAATCACCTGATACAAAGCTATTTGTTAGATTGTGAACTTGACACTTTAGATTCACCTATTCATTTCCCCAGAGCAAACTTAGCTAAGATTCATCTTCAAGGAGCATATTTAGTTACTGCAAAGTTATCAGCAGTAAATTTAAGTGGGGCAAATTTATCTCAGGCTATCTTAAGTTGGGGAGATTTAAGTCATGCAAACTTAGTAGAAGCTAATCTTAGTCATACAAACTTAGTAGAAGCTAATCTTAGTAATGCAAACTTAGCTGGAGCCAATTTAAGTGGAGCCTACTTGCAAAAAGCAAACCTGCAAAAAGCAAACTTAATTGCAACCAATTTGAGTAATGCAAAGCTAGAAAGCGCAAATATACAAGGAGCAATTTACAGTGACACGACGTTGTTTCCTCCCAACTTTAATCCCCAAAACCGAGGCGCTTACTTAATCGCCGCCAACGCCAACATTGAAAACCTTGATATTCGAGACTTAGATTTAAGCTCTCTTGTAGAGCTAGAGAGTGTAAGGATGCAAGGAGCAATTTACAGCGAAACAACGTTGTTTCCTCCCAACTTTAACCCCCAAAACAAAGGCGCTTACTTAATTGCTGCTAATAGCTATCTCAAAGATGCAAATTTGAGTAATGCTAACCTGCAATCGGCTAACTTACAACAAGCTAACTTGCGTGGTGCTAATTTGAGTAATGCTAACTTACAAAAAGTAAATTTAAGTCACACTAATTTGTTACAAGCTGATTTGCGCGACGCTCAACTCCACCAAGCTAATTTGCGTGGTGCAATTTATAACGAGCAAACCCAACTCCCAGATAAATTTGACATGACTAAAACTGGCGCTCACTTAATAACTGCTGGCGCACAACTGTCACACCTTAATTTGCCACAGGGAGATTTAAGCTATCTTAATTTATCCTCTATCAACTTAACGCAAGCCTATTTATTGCAAACAGATTTTCGTTATACCAACCTGAGAAAAGCTAACTTTAATCAAGCTAACCTAGAGTTTTGTCACCTCCAGTTTGCCGACTTGAGAGCTACTAATCTACAAGGGGCTAATTTGCAAGGAGTTAACTTAACTCAAGCCCTTTATAATCTACAAACTCAGTTTCCTGAAGATTTCGACGTAGCTAGTAGTGGCGCTTATTTGATTGCTCCTGGTGCGATGCTAATTTCCGCCTGTTTGCAATTTTCTGATTTGTGCGGTGCTAATTTAAGTCAAGCAAACTTAGCTGGAGCCAATTTATCAGAAGCCTACTTGCAAGCTGCTAATTTATCCCGTGTAAATTTAACAGGAGCTAATTTAGTTAAGTCAAATTTAACTGGAGCAATTCTTAAAGGAGCCAACTTAACTAAAGCAAACTTAACTAAAGCAAATTTGACAGGTGTAAACTTAAAACAAGTAATCTTAAATCAAACAACCATGCCTGACGGTACTGTATATAACTGATAACATGAATCAACAAGAAAATGAAGCTCTATCTAACTTTTCAATTGAAGATGAAGCACTTAGCCAAGACTTTCCAAGTCAATCGTCAGAAATGACAGAATTAGATGCTCCTAAAATTGAGGAGGATATTGTTAGTTTACGAGGTACGTTAATTGATTTTCTTGAACATATCCAAAGTAGCTTTCAATCCTCCGGAGAATTGATTAGGTCATCAAGCACTATTGAGGACATGCAAGAGCAACAAGACCAACTAAAGTATCGCCGTGCTTGGCTGCAATCGCTACTGCATGAAACTGATAGAGAAATTGAAATAATTTCTCAAATAATTGAGGCTAAAAAATAGAATTTAGCCTTCCAATAAATTAGCATAATTAAAGAAGTAATAGGAATTTTAATTACTTCTTTAAGGTTTAAATATACTAGGTTACTAACTTAACTCATGAAACCTTTAATACCACCTAGTCATTATTCAAATAATGACTACTTTGAACAAGAAAAACTTGTTTTATGTCAGCAATTATGGAATTTTGCGGGATTTGCAACAGATTTGGACAATCATAATGATTATCTATGTAAAGAAATTGGAGGTAAGTCTGTTGTTGTCCAAAATTTTCATGGTGAATTAAGAGCATTTCATAATGTTTGCTCTCACCGTTTTAGCCGGATTCGTACTAATAATAAAGGCAATGGTGCTTTGCAATGTCCTTACCATGCTTGGGTTTATGATAGTGAGGGAATCCCGATTGCAATTCCTCATCAGCAAGAATTTGCTCCTGAGTTAGAGGAAAGCAAAAAATCTTTAAAACTAGAGCAATGGCTAGTGGAAAAATGTGGGGCATTTGTATTTATAAAAAGAACAAACAATAACGTTAGTTTGAAAAGTTATTTGGGTGAAATATACGAGCAACTGGTAAAGTTTTCTGCCGCTATGGGCAAACAAGTAGAATGCTACGAAACCATAATTAATGCTAACTGGAAAGTTGTTGTAGAAAATGCTTTAGAAAGTTATCATACCTGGTTTGTACACCCAAATTCGTTAGGGAAATATGGGGCTGCAAAAGAAGATTATTTGTTGTACGGTCAACATTCTATTTATATGAGTAATCCGAAAAAAGTAGACCGAAAGCGAGATAAATTGTTGGCGATGGCAAATAACCGAAGTTTACAAATAGATGGTTATCAGCATTACTTTGTTTTTCCAATGCTGACTTTGGCTACTTTTTCGGGAATGTCTTTAACTGCTCACGTTATTGAGCCTTTAAACTCTACAACAACTAAAGCTGTTAATTATACATTTATGGGAAAATTAAATGATGATACCTTAGAAGAAATTTTGTTTAATATGAATAGTCAATCTACGGCTCAATTGACGCGCGTAGCTTGGAAAGAAGATAAACCTATTTGCGAACAAGTACAGTTGGGATTAGCAGAAATAACAGACAAAGCTGGGATTTTTAGTAGAGAAGAACAGCGCGTATATGAATTTCATAAAACCTATATCGACTTTATGAAAACTTATGTACGTACCTAAATCTACAACTTTGAAAATAGAAGTCGCAAATCATATTACCTTAATCGACCAAAAACGCGATCGCCTATTGCCCCTAAAAATCTACTATCCTCAAGCTCCAGGCTTATTTCCCGTCATTATTTTCTCTCATGGAGCCGGGGGTTCTAAAACAGCCTTTACTTATCTAAGCACCTTTTTGGCAAGTTGTGGATATATTTGTATTCACCCTACACACTACGGCAACAATGTCAATGTTTTACGAGAAAGTGGGATGCAAGAAGTTAAAAAATACGTTTACAATCCGCAAGTTTGGCAAGTTCGACCCTTAGATATCGCCTTTATTGTCGATGCTTTTGCTCAATTGCAGCAACAAATTCCGGCTTTGAAAGGAAAAATGGATAGTTCGCGCCTAGGTATATCGGGTCACTCTTTCGGAGCCTACGTAACCATGCTACTAGCTGGAGCGACGGTAAATACACCCTGGCAGCAAAATGTTAGTTATGGTGAAGTTCGCGCCAAGGCATTTTTAGCGATATCGCCCCAGGGAACTGGGCAATTTGGCTTAAATCCGCGCTCTTGGCAAGGGGTAAATGCTCCTGTACTTACTATTAGCGGCTCTAAAGACCGAGGATGGGAGAACCAGCCTCCAGCGTGGCGCTTAGAGCCATTTCGCTATCTACCCCCCGCAAACAAGTATCATTTATTAATTGCTGGCGCTAATCATTTTTCCTACGGCGATCGCCAAGATGGTGATTTAATGTTTCGTAGGCTGATAGATCGAGATACTGCGCCCCCTTTAGATTTAATTAGACAAAAACGTATTAGCGGCTATATTCAAACTACTACTATTGCTTTTTGGGATGCTTATCTTCAAGATGTCAGCACCGCTAAAGAGTTTTTACTATCTAATTCAATTCAAGCCGATAGTCAGGGAGAAGCGACAGTTTTTAGCAAATAAAAGTTTTTACTCGTAACCTAATTCTTGAGCTAACAAGGCTACGGCTGGGAGAAATCCACCGCCATCAGCGCGCCAAGGTAAAGCACCATCTAACTTTGGATAAACCACAGTTCTTTGTTTAAAAACCGGAGAATTTAAAAAATTTGGATCGTTACCTAAATGAGCGCCATAGGGGCCAAAACAAGCATAAGGAGAATCTTCAGGATGTAACATAGCTGTCAAAGCCGCATCATTCCAAGATAAACCTAACCAATTACAAATACTTTCAAAATATATTGGCGGATTATTTAATACATCTTCCCCTCTTAAAAACATTTGTCTTTCAGGAGGAATCGTTTTTAAAAACTCTCTAATTTTTTGCTGCATTCTGTACCATAAATATTGAAAATCTATCGTTGTTGGTTGACCAGTATTAGCAATAGAATTCATTAAAATAGGACTAAAAGAACGGTTGGCACGTAATAAAGAAGTTTGATGAGTTTTTTGGGAACGAACCTGAGCGACAAGCTTCATTAAAGATTCACCTTGAGAGCGAGGATGGCGAACTAAATGCAGATAATGAGCTTCAGGAAAAGCTCGATTAATTCGTTCTAAAGTTTGAATATCTAAAGAATAATCAGGACTTTTATCAATAATTCTTAAAGGCGCAACTTTTGTACAAAGCTCTTGATAAACTTCTCCTATACTATAATCAATGCGATTTATCATCCACCGCCTCGCCATAGCGATAGACGACATACTTTGTTCCCCTGCATACAGTTGGCTAACGGTACGAAGTAACCCCTGGGCTTTGCGGGGATACTTCTTTAATTGTTGTAGCCATTGCGCCATGTTTTCGGCTAAAAACAAATGCAATTCTGGTACGCCGTAAACTTCAGGATGCTGCCCTAACATAGTGCAAAGCAACGAAGTAAAGGAGCGAGGAGAAGCAAGAATAAAAATAGGCTGAGGTGACATACAAATAAAAAATATGAGTAGAGGAATGCAGTTTTACTATTGTGGCACGCACTCTTGAATAAATGTAATTTACAACTTATATTTAACTTTTAATTATGACTACTGTACCAAGACAACGCCCCTTTGAGCCAGCACCAAATCCCGGTTTAAAATTCGCTGATTTTTCCCAAATAAGTGAAAACGGTTTTGGAGATGGTCATAATAGCTATGCCCATTCTATGGCTTGGTTCAACAATCATTTGTATGCCGGAACAACTCGTTCTAACTTATGTTTGATTAAGCTACAAACCTTTGCCGACGAATGGAATCTAGCTACTTGGCCCGTAGAATGCCCGGACGATATCGAAGGATTATATCAACTAGATAGACGGGCGCAAATTTGGCGCTACGAGCCTATAGGTAAAAATTGGCAGCAAGTTTCTTTTGCACCGATGGTGATGGGGAGTGAAGGAGAATTAGTAGCTAGGGAAATGGGCTACCGAGCAATGACAGTGTTTCAAGGAGAATCCGACCCTGCCCCTGCGTTGTACGTCGCTACGATGGCTCCAGGGCGCGCACCGGGGCCTGTAATATTGCGATCGCTTGATGGCGAAAATTTCACCGCCGTATCTGATTACGGTATCCTTGGTTTGCCCATTACTAGCACTAGGTTACTGGTTCCTTTTAAGGGTAGATTATTTACTTCTCCCACTAGCACTAGAGGAGGTCAGCCAAATATATCAGGAATACCAATTGTTTACGAAAGTCGAGATCCCGCCTCTGGTCAATGGGTTGCCGCAAGTATTGGTGGGTTTGGCGAGGTTGAAAATGAAGGAGTATTTACCCTTTGTGCTTTTAATGACGAACTTTATGCAGGGACTTTAAACTCTCAAGGCTTTCAAGTTTGGCGCAGCGATTGTCAGGGGAATCCGCCTTACCAATGGACAAAAGTTATCGACAAAGGAGCAGGACGCGGAGCGCTAAATCAAATTGCCTTAACTATGAAGGTTTTTAATAACGCGCTTTATGTGGGTACGGGGATTCAAAACGGCGGTCACGATATTGCCAATCGCATCGGCCCTGCGGCGGGAGAATTAATTAGAATTTTTCCAGACGATCGCACTGAGCTAGTAGTAGGAATGACTAGAGACACTCCTGAAGGAAAAAAGCGACCGATTAGTGGTTTTCAAGCTGGATTTGGCAACTTTTTTAACGGTTATTTTTGGTGCATGGAAACTCACCAAGATTGGTTGTATTTGGGTACTTGCAACATTATTAGCTTGATGTTGAGTTGGTGTAAGTTTGACCAACAAAAAACGGGCAAGTTGCGGCGATTGGTGGAAGAAGTTGGCATTGATAATATTGTCAAACATCAAAGCGGGTTTGAATTGTGGCGCAGCCGAGATGGGGAAAATTGGTTGCCCGTAGATCGTCAAGGATTTAGTAATCCTTACAACATTGGCGTGAGAAATCTTGTTTCTACGGACTATGGGCTATTTATTGGCACAACTAACCCCTTTGGGCCTAGAGTCGCAGTCAAACAAAACGAAGAATGGGTTTATACCGATAATCCTAAAGGTGGCTTAGAGGTTTGGTTAGGACTGAAATAAAATCAAAAATTACCGTGTGAATGAGGGCTTACCGCACGGCAAAGCCCTCATTCACTCTACAGAGCAAAATTCTTGATCAGGAAAAGCTGCCATTGTTACCTTTGCTTTTATCCCTTGAGAAATAAAACCCACATCTTGGTTGAGCAGCTTAACAGGGTGTAACCAAACTAAGAAAGCAAAAATTTTAGGCGATCGCGCTAAAAAACTAGAGAGCGCCCAAATCCACACCCAAAAAGTAGCGATTTCTCCCCTGTCTTACCCCGGTAAGGCTAAATCGACCTAGCTAAGATCGATGTACAAACAATATATTTAAATGGCATATTTTTACAAAACCTTTATCGAAAATCAGTCTTTTGGTTTTGTAGTTTACGTCAGTAATGATGAAACTAGAGT
>JACCVJ010000528.1 GCA_013698215.1 Tatlockia sp.
GCCGCCGCTTCTACTTTTGCCGCCTCTGGTATCCCCGGATCGTCTAGTAAAAAAGATGTTACTTTGGCTCTAACGTAAGCTTGACGGCTCAAATACAAAGGCAATACTTGCAATCCTTCCCAATCCCCCGTTTGCTCGGCGTAAGTATTTAAAAAAGCATTGCCAAAATCTGGACGTTGTTTCGCTTGCAAATCCATAACTGTAAAGGCTACATCGTACATGACATCGACAAAGCGAAACGGCTCGTTAAATTCGATGCAGTCAAATAAAAGAATTTTGTCATTCCACAAACAAATGTTTCTCAAGTGCAAATCCCCGTGACACTCCCGAATTTTATTGTTTTTAATCCGACTCTCAAATAATTGACTTCGCCCGACAAAGAAATTATCTGTATATTCCTTCGTTTGCGCGTACTGCGCCTCGGTTTGCGGATTGCCAATATAGTTTTTGGTTTGCTCGTAATTCTCATCAATAGCTTGGCGCACCTGAGCAACTTCCCCAAAAGTCCGAATGCAATCGCTACTTTGCGATTGTTCGTGGTATTTTGCCACTACCCGCCCCAATTGCTCCATATGCAACTGGGTTAGCGTACCCATTTCAAACATCTCGCTGAGTAACGCACTTTGAGGAAACTGGCGCATTTTTAGCACGTATTCTACCGTTTCCCCAGTTCCACTCAAGCTAAACTTGTCTTCAGTTTGAGTTATGGGCAATACCTCTAAATAAAGCTCCGGTGCGCCGCGCTTATTCATCTCCAACTCTTGAAGGCAAAAATGCGATCGCAAGTCCAATGTCGAATAATCCAAAAACCCAAAGTTTACAGATTTTTTCACTTTATAGGCGTAATCCCCAGTCAAAAACACGTAAGAAACATGAGTTTGAATTAGTGTTATTGGCTCAATAACTTCATGGGGATAAAACCCCGGCTCTAACATCTGCTCAATTAATGACATTATTTCTCCCTTTTTTAAATAAAAAAACCAGGAGTCTAACTCCTGGTAGTAAGATACGGCAAATCTAATTGCTTAAACTGATGGAGTAGGAGCCGAAGATCCAGACTCTGCTACTGCTTCTTCGATAATTGCTTCGGCTTCGGCGCTTACTTTCGACTGAATTACACTAGCAACCGCACGCCCTGGATCGCCCACAACGGCAATTCCTGCGGGTAAAACAAGTTCGCTGACATACAAAATATCTTTGAGATGAAGCCCGGAAATATCAACTTCAATCGCATCGGGGATATTGTCAGGGGCGCATTTGATTTCAAGCTGCATCAACACCAAGTCTAAAACGCCACCATCTACCTTTACTCCCGGAGCTTCGCCCACAAAGTGGACAGGTACTTCTACTTCTACACTTGCTTGTTCCGACAAAGCAAAAAAGCTGACATGATAAGCCCATCGCTTGACGGGATGAATCTGCACTTCGCGCAACAAAGTTTTACCGCGCCAAGACAAATCGGGAATATTTAGATCGACGACGGTACTATTTACCCCAGCCTGTTTTAACAATTTTTCTAGGGTTTTCGCCTTTACTGTCAACATAATTGACTCTGTACCTTTATGCCCGTACAAAGAAGCGGGAATTAAACCTTCGCGGCGTAAAGCTCTAGGTTTGCTGCCTTCAGCGCGTTTTTGACACTCAACTGTAATTTCCATGATCCACAACTAACTAAAATAAACGATTTGACTATCTAAATTTAAGATGCTACGGGAGTACCATTAACATCTAATAACGCTCGTTTGGGCCCGTGAATCGGATCTTCAACAATAATTGTTTGATCTCGACTAGCTCCCAACGACACGATCGCAATTGGCACATCCATCAATTCGGCTAAGAATTTGAGATAGTCCAAAGCTTGACGGGGCAAGTCTTCTAGAGTGCGACAATTCTCTGTAGATTGTTTCCATCCGGGGAGAACTTTGTAGATGGGGCGACACTGGGCAAAACGGCGGGAGTTGCGGGGAAAGTCTCTAAACTCTACTCCATCAATTTCGTAGGCAATACATACTTTGATTTCCTCTAGTTCATCAAGGATATCTAATTTTGTAATTGCCAAACAATCCATGCCATTGATGCGGACGGCGTAACGCCCTATTACCGCATCAAACCACCCGCAACGGCGCTTGCGTCCGGTGGTAGTGCCAAATTCTGCCCCGCGATCGCATAGTTGTTCGCCGATTTCTCCTTTAAGTTCGGTGGGAAATGGCCCTTCGCCGACGCGAGTTGTATAAGCTTTGGCTACTCCAATTACCCGATCTATGGCTGTCGGCCCTACTCCCGTACCGATACAAGCTCCCCCAGCTACGGGGTTTGACGAAGTAACGTAAGGATAGGTGCCATGATCTAAATCTAACAGCGTTCCTTGAGCGCCTTCAAATAAAATATTGCGGCGGCGTTTAATTGCATCGTAAATTTTTAAAGAAGTATCGACGACGTAAGGGCGCAATACTTCTGCATACTGCAAATACTGCTCAATTACAGCTTCTGGATCTAAAGGCGCTATTTCGTACAATTTCTCTAAAATGACGTTTTTATATTCAATCGCCCACTTTAGCTGTTTGCGTAAGCCTTTTTCGTCCATCAAGTCTAAAACTCTAATCCCTGTACGTTCCGACTTGTCGGCGTAGGTTGGGCCAATTCCCCGCCCCGTTGTGCCAATTTTATGTTCTCCTCGCCTTTGTTCGGCGGCTACATCTATTAGCCGATGGTAGGGCATGGTAACGTGAGCGGTTTCCGAAATTTGGAGATTTTTGGTTGAAATGTTTAGTTTTGCTAATTGCTCTAGTTCACCGATTAATACTTGAGGGTCAATAACCGTGCCGCAACCAATAATACAATCGGTATCAGGATATAAAATACCTGAAGGAATTAAATGCAGTTTAAAGGTCTGCCCCTCTACTACAATTGTGTGTCCGGCATTTACACCCCCTTGGTAGCGTACAACAATATCTGCTGACTTACTTAGCAAATCGGTGATTTTGCCTTTTCCTTCATCGCCCCACTGGGCCCCAATTACTATGACGTTAGCCAAGGGTTTTTCTTAGATGTAATGTTTTCACAAACTATTATTATCAGCACATAATGTTAGGCTTGTCAAGAAGATAGAAAAGTGCGATTACCCAGAGGGTAGCGCTAGGAGTGATCGCGCGTGCAGCAAGGTACAGTTCACCTTTTTGTCTATTTACTAATCCAAATTTTAATAGTTTTATCTCTACTACCACTCCCCAAAGCTCGGTCATTAGGACTAAAAGCTACGGAGGTAATGCTACCTAAATTATCTTTCAAAGTGCGGATAAGTTCGCCTTTATTTGGATTCCAGAGCTTGATAGTGCGATCATCACTTCCACTTGCAATCGTTTGACTATTGGCACTAAAGGCGATCGCATTTACTGCTTGAGTATGCCCTAAAAGTGTATGGCGTAACTTGCCATTTTTGGGGTTCCATAGTCTAATTTCTCCCTGATTGCTGCTACTGGCAATAGTTTTGCCATCGGGGCTAAAAGCTACGGAATAAATCGGTCGCAAGTGTCCAGAAAGAGTATGCAGCAATTTACCATTGCTTTGCTCCCACAGCTTAACAGTGTTGCGATAGCTACCACTTGCAATAGTTTGACTATCAGGACTAATAGCTATAGAAGTAACCCCCCCTTGCTCTAGCAGAGTGCGAATAAGTTGCCCATTTTGGGCATTCCATACTTTAATAGTTTTATCGCCACTACTACTAATAATAGTTTTACCATCGGGGCTAAAAACTACCGAGCTTACCCAGTCTGAGTGTCCCGAAATAGTCCGAATTAGTCGCCCATTTTGTAAATTCCAGAGCTTAATTGTGTGATCGCCACTACCGCTTGCTAACATTTTGCCATCGGGGCTAAAAGCGACAGAATTTACCCAATTAGAATGTCCCATCAAAGTATAAGTCAGTTTTTTTTGATTCAAGCTCCAAACTTTGATTGTTTTGTCGCCGCTTCCACTGGCGATCGTTTGACTATTGGGGCTAAAAGCCACAG
>JACCVJ010000529.1 GCA_013698215.1 Tatlockia sp.
TGACCAAAACTTAGCCGAATGCCCGTAACAACTGAAACACCTTTGTTAATAATTTTTGCAGTCTGGGGCTTTTTTCATAGTTTTGCTGAGTTAGAGCAAAAGCTGCATTACTGTTTAATTCTGACAAAGTGGGGTAGATATGAATGCCGCTTAGAGTGGATATTTTGAGGTTGTGAGACATGGCTAAAACAATTTCAGCAATCAACTCCCCCGCCGACTCTCCCACTAAGTGAGCGCCCAAAATTTGACCGTTACGCCGGACAATAATTTTGGCAAATCCCATCGTTGCAGCTTCAGCTTGAGCGCGGTCTACATCAGCATATTCTTGTTTAACTACTTGCACGTCATCCCCGTAACGCTCTCTTGCTTGTTGCTCGGTTAATCCCACCCGCGCCAGTTCTGGGTCGGTGAAGGTCGCCCAAGGAATTACCCGGTAATCCGCCTTAATTACAGGTAAAAACAACGCATTTTTTAAAACAATATTGGCTTCATAACTGGCGACATGAGTAAATTGATAGCCGCCGATTACATCACCACAGGCATAAATGCGGGGATTAGTAGTTTGAAGTTTGGCATTGACACGGATACCTTTTTTACTACCAGAATTACCATACCCAGCTTCGCCTTGAAGCCGCATCTCTACCCCCGCAACTTCAAGGTTAAGGGATTCAATATTAGGTTGTCTTCCCGCAGCAACTAATATTTGGTCTACTTCTGCGATTTTTTCTCCCGCCGCCCATAGTACCTTTTTACCGTTAATAACTTCTACTCGTTCAACGCGCGTTTTAGTAAGGACGCGGATATTTTCAGCAGCAAATTGAGTCGCCACAACTTGAGCAACTTCGGGGTCTTCTTGGGGTAAAACGCGATCGCTTCCTCCAATAATAATAACTTCAGAACCTAGTCTAGAAAATGCTTGTCCCAACTCGCAACCAATTGGGCCACCACCAATTACTGCTAAAGTTTCAGGACGATCAGTAATCGAAAAAACTTCTTCATTGGTAATATATCCTGCTTCTTTAAGCCCAGCAATAGAAGGAATGGCGGGTCTTGAGCCTGTAGAAATGACAAAGGCTCTAGCTTTAATACTTCTGCCATTAATTTTAAAAGTATGACGATCTATAAATTCCCCATCCCCAAAAATCACCTCCGCGCCCAATCCTTCAAAGCGTTCTGGGGAATCGTGAGGTTCAATATTTGAAATGACATTTTGGACGTGAGAAATCGCCTTACTAAAATCAATAGATATATCTTTGCTATAAATGCCAAATTTTCCGGCGTTTTTCACCTGGTAAGCCAAACGAGAAGCATGAATCAAAGATTTACTCGGAACGCAGCCATACCATAAGCAATCGCCGCCTAAACGATACTTTTCTACTAACGCTACCTTAGCTTTGAGGGCGGCGGCTACACCTGCAACCACTAAGCCACCGGAACCGCCACCAATAACTACTAAATCGTATTCCACAGCCATAATTATTACCTAATACATTTGTCTCTATTCCTAGCTCATTACAAGGCGAAGTCGCATTAAGCCAATATCTGCAAGTATTAGTCTTTCCTTAAGCTTCCTTTATTGTGCATTTAAAGAGATTGCCGTAATTTGGCGGTTAAAGCTTTATTGAGTGACTTATGCAAAGCAATAGACCCAATCGAAAAAATCCCCCAATATTGAATGACAACATCTCTCGGTAGTAAATTGGAATGTTTTGTTAGAAAAAGGTAGTTCAGCGCAAACAAAAGCCACATTGGAAAGCCTAGTTGAAAATATTAGCGATCATCTTCCCGTACTAGCCCGGTTTTATTTTAGCGATACCGATTGAAAATTTTGGCATGGCGATCGCCTTCTATCAATAATCTTAATTTTCACCCACAGCCAAGAAAAACCTTGTCTGGTAATGTCATGAGCTAGGAAAAACAAACTTTTTTCTTCTTAAGGAAGCGTTAGGCTATATTCAGCAAAGCTACTATACATTTTCATCATGCGGTCTTTAAGGAGGATTTAGTCAATGCAACTAGCGCCATCTGAAGTAAAGATGTGGGAAAAATCAGCCTCAAAAAATCGCATCAGTCAAATGACTGACGCTGAAATTAACGCTAAGTACGAGAGCGGAGAGCAAACAATACTCACTGAAATGAACCGCGAAAAGCTGCCAAGTTTTGTGGAAGCATTAAATAAACCTGGTTACATGGATGTGCAACCTTTTTATCAGAGAAGACCGCGTTGGGATATAAAGATGCAGTCACGACTCATTGAGTCTTTTCTAATCAACATTCCTGTACCTTCAGTTATTCTCTATGAAAAAGATTATAATTCTTATGAAGTAATGGATGGACAACAGAGAATTACAGCTATTCGTGATTTCTATAACAACAAATTAACATTAACTGGGCTGGAACTTTGGTCAGAACTTAATGGACGTAACTATAGTACACTTCCTGCAAAAATTAAGTCAGCTATTGACCGCCGTTCAATATCATCCATAGTGCTAGTTATAGAATCAATATCCGATCCCGAAGAAGCGTTTTTCTTAAAACAGATTGCTTTTGAACGTCTTAATACTGGTGGAGTAAAGTTAAGTCCTCAAGAGGTACGAAACTGTGTGTATTACGGGAAGTTTAGCAAAATATTACCGGACTTAGCAGGTAATCCTATATTCGCCGAAGCTTGGGGAATTCCAGTAAGCGATCATGAAGAACTCATGAACAACAACCTATATAAAAAGATGGAAGATGCTGAATTAGTTCTTCGCTTCTTTGCCCTACGCCATGTAGATGATTTTCGTAAAGGAATGGAAGGATTTTTTAATCTATACATGATGAATAGTTTAGGATTCTCCGATGAAGATATTGAGATTCTTAAAGATATTTTTACTGAGACGATAAACTTAGCTCACCAAATTTACGGAGAAAATTTATTCAAACCTTTTGATCCAGAGGCTAACACTTGGGAGAAGAGTTCTTATAAAGCATATTACGATGCCGTCATGGTTGGATTTAGCAGGCACTTAACGGATGCAGATGTTTTAGTTGAGCGGAAGTCGAGAGTGATTGAAGAGACAAAGCGGCTTTTTAAAACAGACAAATCAAAGCTCTTTACAGGTGCTGGAAGAACTAAAGCTGATATCCAAGAGCGAATAAATTTGTTTGACGATATGCTGTCCCAAGCCATCGCAGAATAAAGAACGATGTTTCAAGAGCTTTTGGGAATAGTTAAAGTAAATATTTCTACTACCCGTTCTGTTATTAAGACCAACGAGAGGCTGAGAAAAATTGCATTTGAAGCAGGAGTAATTACTAAATACAAAGATGAAGAATGTGAAAACCTGTTCAACGCTTTAATGCAGGATATTCCTAAAGTAACAGAATGGCGAGTTTACGACCACTGCGCTGTAGTAACTCAGTTATACGCTATCTATGAGCGCTTTGTTGAGGATTTAATTACCGACTGGTTATTAATTTTGCCAGGTTTAGTTCCTTGTTATTCAGAGTTAGAAGAGAGAATTCAAAACACACATCAAATAGGAGTAGGACGCTTACTAATTGACTTGAATAAAAATAGATACAAGCATCTTTCTAATCAGAAAGTTATACGCGGATTATTTTATGGAGTTAATGGGGAAGATCAATATGAGTTATTGTCAGATGCGTTTCTCTTCCATGAGCAGAACTTGCGTAAAGACATTTTAGAGAAACTGTTAGCTGATGCAGGTATAAATAATGCCTGGAATTGGGTAGATAAGCATAGAGCAGTAAAAAATTTTCTGGAGGAGATTCGCGGAAATCAAAATACTGCCGAAGGAGAACTCAACGAACTAATTAGCTATCGTAACGATGCAGCACATGGAGCGCCGATTGACAACTTTCTAGGTTTTGAGGCGCGACTAGAATTATGTGATTTTGTGGAAAGTTTATGTCAAGCGCTTGCTGAGTTAGTTACTTTTCAAGTGATTGAACGCAAAAAAATAGTTGGTCAAGTAAAAGTAATTGGAGAACTTACAGAATGGTTTAAAAAGCCCAAGGCTGGGATAGCGAAGGTTAATGATATATATAGTTTATTAATTGGAGATAGCCTGTATTTAGTTAGCGAGGGTAGTTCCTGCTGCCAGTTAGCCAATATCGAAAGCATTAAGATTGACAACGACTCCGTTGATAGCGTACAAACAATTAGTGGAATGGAAATCGGCTTAAAGTTTGACATAGATGCTAGAAAAGGTGTGTACTTATACATTCTTAAATAAATGATTTGTAAGGTGGTTAAGTTGTTAAGTTGTACTTGCTTTAAATATGGTAAGAACGCAGGATACAAGTTTACCTAATTGCGATCGCGTTGCAGAGTTAGCACGGTTGAGAATGTTGGAAAACAACATCTCTGACGAAGTTAAGAGCGTTGAGAGCGCTTATCAACATCTCTTGTCAGCCTAAAACTGTATGCAAGAAGTTAATGAACTGACACAGGCTTTAAAAGCAGCGATTGGATTGTTAGACAAGGAGCAATATTCGCAGTTGCGTAAAAATGCAATTTCTATTTGCGATTATGTAGCAAATCCTATCTATCAAATTGCTGTATTTGCCCCCTTTAACTACGGTAAGTCAACGCTGCTAAACGCCATGCTTGGTAGCCGTACTTTGCCAATCGATCTAATTCCGACAACGGGCGCGGCGATTCGTGTTGGTTATGGAGAGGAGTTGCAGACGCGGATTATTTTAACTGATGGTACAGAAATAAGCAGTTGCGGTACGCAGATTTTACAAGAATACGCCTTGTTAGACGAGCAACGATGTATGCGGAGCGATGTTGCATCTATTGATGTCTTCTATCCTCATCCTTTCTTGCAAACCGGGGTAGAATTGCTTGATTTGCCTGGTACAAACGATCGCCAAGCTCAAGACGAATTGGTACGCGATCACTTATTAACCGCCAATTTGGTAGTACAGGTACTAGATGCGCGTAGGTTGATGACTTTGGGAGAGCGAGAAAACTTGCGCGATTGGTTGCTAGATCGGGGAATTACAACAGTAGTTTTTGTCGTTAATTTTCTCAATTTATTAGAATCTGACGAGCAAAAAGAAGTATTCCACCGCTTGCGATTTGTAGCTGAAAGTTTCCGCTCTCAGCTACCGCCAGGAATTAGTAATTTGTATCGCGTTGATGCTTTACCTGCTTTAAGATCCAGACTCAAAGGAGATGTAGCGGCGGCTCAAATTAGCGGACTTTCTACCTTTGAATCGGCTTTGCAAACTATAGTAGGGGTGCAAAAAGAGCAAATCGCTCATCGTTTACTGCGCGTAGAAGAAATTGCCTCTCAAGTAAAAACTGCTCTAGAAGCGAAGAAACAAGCGATTTCAGCAGAAATCGCCGCCGCCAAAGCAAATCATCAATCAAAAATTGACATCAAACAAAAAGCCGAAACTTTAATTAAACAAGGTTTTCAAGCCAGTAGCAGCAAGTTTCAAAGCTGGCTATATTTACCAAGCTTATTAGAGCGCCATCAAGCGGAATTTGTTTTAGCTTTACAACAAGGTAATTTTGATAATTGGCAAGAACAATTTAAGTTAGCAGTTTTAGCACATCAAAAGGCTATTAGTCAATGGATTGATAAAGCTTGCGAGTTTTTTAATACCAAGCATCCTGACAAACTAGCAATTTCTTTTCCTGTTGCTCCTCAAATATCTATCCCGCCACCGCCACTAACTAAAGCAAGTAGTAACGATATTACACCAGTTGCGATCCTGGCGGGCTTTGGTTGGCTATTAGGCGGCCCTGTAGGCGCGGCGGTAGTAGGTGGTGTGAGCTATATTTTGAACCAAACAGAGGAACAACAAAAACCCGAATCAACAGGCGATTATCAGCAACAAATTACTCAAATTTATACTGTTGCTGCCAAAAATTATTTAACTTGTTTTAGTAAAGATGCTTTTACAACACTATATCAGTATGAAAAATTAGCCATTCAATCTATTGAGTTTCAAAAAACTAAAGAATCCTTAGAAGTAACTAAGCAAAATT
>JACCVJ010000556.1 GCA_013698215.1 Tatlockia sp.
GGATGAAACTATGGCGGAAGGAATTGCTAAGTTTATCCAAGCTAACCCAGGCTACCAAGTTGTAGTTTTAGTTGGACAAGGGCATATTGTGTATAACTACGGTATTCCTAGCCGTGTAGCGCGACGATTGCACTTACCTCTTATTGAACGATCAGTATTATTAAGCAACGATTTAGAACAAAAAACTTATGCTGAATCGCCAATTGCCGATTTTGTTTTTTGGCAAGATAATTGAGTTTTTGTTAGCGCGATCCTAAAGATAGTCAACTTCAACTAGAGATAGTTCAATAACTCTAGAAACAGAATAACGACGTATCTTCAGGAAATGGAAGTTTTATCGCATTGGAGTTTGGCACACCTGTTTTATCTAGTGAAGTAGATGAAAAACCTCGTGGAAAGAGGCTCTTGTGGGCATACTTTACATTTTGCACCAAGCTCTAATTCATACAGACAGGCAATTTAACTAAAATGCCTCCAGGCTAAACCTTTCTTGAGTTCAACTTTTTAAGCCTCAAGGCGATCGCCTAAAAAATTCTGTCCTCAACAAATTTTGCAACACAACCAATTTTCCTGTCTTCAATCAGTTTTGGCAACATAACCCCCAAAATCGGCTGTTTTTGAACCATCCCCTAACCTCTCTTCTTAAGAAAAATTACACTTTCTCTTAACTTGGTTCTGTTTTAATGTTTAGTTGAATTAAACAACAACCAAGGAGGCTTCAGTTGAAATTTTCTTACCTTCCCAGCTACCTATCTCCTACCCTACTGTTTCTTGCAGTAAATGCCGTTTTTTTTGCTCTGGCAGTTCCTGTAGTCTCCCAGGAAAAATGTCCTGCGTATGATCAGCAAGAAAGGGCGTGGTTAAATAATCAAGAGGTCGAACTGTTCGTGAACTTCCCCGACCCTGTCTGTGGTCCAGGTGGACCAACAGATAGACTGCCTGATTTTAATACCTATCTAATTGCACCTGTCAATGCTACCGCTCCGCAAGTCCTTGGAGGAACCTTCCCACTGCCAGATGGTAGCTCCATAACTATCCCCGTACACGACCTGACGGTTGAGCGCGAGGTTCCAGCATCTCAACCAGCAGATGGCTTTGGCTCGTATGTCCTACCAGGACCAAAAGCCACATCTAACTTGGTTCTGACACGAGAGGATCCCAACGGTAGTGGGCTAAAATTAGCCTATGCTATTAAGTTTGGTGGGTTATTCCGACCTCTTACTGCCAATTGGATAATTAGAGCAGGAGTAGAGCTAGGTTTACTGAGGTTGGACTCGTCTATTGGGTATGGTGGAACTGCCTGGACTGACAGTTCTGCTCGAAACTCTCGGCAAAGTATACGTCTCAGCCATTAGTAATTCTAAGCTTTACTGAACTACTATATCCTGCCTGGGATACTATCTTTATTTTTGCGGAAGGATTAGTATCCCGCTTATTTCCTATCTACTCAGCAGAATATTAGCATTGAAAATTGTTTATACCCAATGGAAATTGCCTTGTCGGACGAGGTAGTAATTGGTACTGTGAAAGCGATTAACTACTCTGACATAGAGCAATTAAGTTTTTGTTAGCGCGATCGCATTGTAAAAAAGGTTTAAAGCTAAATCCTGCTTTCTATAGAGTAATCGCTTTTAATTTGCAGGGCGCACGACACGAATTAACTTACACTCTAAAGATTCTATAACTGCGATCGCTTCAGAAATCCTGGTTGCCATTCGGATTCTATCAGTGTCATTGGTACAGACGATAATCCCAAAATGCTCGGAACTGGAACGGTGCAAGCGGATAAAATCTTGGCGATTGAGAGTAATAACTGCACGATTGTCTCGGATTGCAAAGGCTAACACATCTTCATCGGCGATGCCTAAGTTGTCATTATTAGCTTCCTGGACTGTCAAAACATCATGTCCCATCGTCCTAAGTAATTCACTGACTAAGCGTGGAAACTGCTCATCGGCATACAAACGCGCCATAGCCTAAGCAACTTCGTTATTAGCGCGAATTGCGGCGGCAATTTCTTCAAGATGAGCATCATTATAAGCCCAAGCATTCACGAGATCGGCAGCAGTAATATGCGGATAGTCTTGCAAAAGTTGTGACTCACGGATACCAATCTGTTGTGCTTCAACTAACAGCCAAACAGCAATCCTAGTTCCCGCAATACAAGCTTCCCCGCCACATACCCCAGAGGTTTTAGTAATTCCTTTACCGCTTGTACTAAGGTTTTTAGTAAGGCTTTGAATAATCTCCGCCTTGTCAGCAAGTGATAAGTTAAAAAGCTGATCTTCGAGTTCTTGGCGAGTCATAGAGATCAAAGATGCTAGGAATTAATTTTATTGTAGCGAAATGATTGGAAGGCGATCGCGTATCAGGAATATGCAACATGACCCTTTTAAAAAAATACTTTTTACTACAGTTTTACCAAGTCTACAAAAGGTTGAAAAATAGGTAATAAATCGGGGCGGCTAACGAGGAGTGTAGGAAAAGAAAAACTCCCGTAATCTTTGTTAGGAGTTAAGGGAAACATTAGTTGAGGATTTAAAGACATCCAGGTACAACCAGCAGCTTGAGCAATCACCCAAACCGCCGCAATATCCCAAATTTTGGGCGTAGACTCTACAGCGCCAAGAGTTGTAGCATTAGCAACTGTAAGTAAATTGTAACTTGCAA
>JACCVJ010000355.1 GCA_013698215.1 Tatlockia sp.
TTTTCAACTTTACCAGTTAAGAGATTGTCAAGAATCCGAACTCTATAGCCTTTTTTAACTAAACCTTCTACAAGATGAGAGCCAATAAAGCCACATCCGCCGGTAACCAAGACGGTTTTCTTATTCAATATATTTTCCTGAGTTGAGAAAGGGAATAATTACAGAAATGAGTATCTGATTGTTTATCACTTTTCACTAACCTGTAAAACGGAGTAAAGCATTATAATTCTTTCATTTGTATTAAAAATGTTGAACAAGCTCAAACTTATTAAGTTACACGTTACGGAGTAAGCATATCATTCCTAGATCTTAATTGAAAATATATTTTCAACCTATAGAGTAACTAGCATACTTAGTGTTAATTAGTATACGATAGCTTTATTATTTAGAACATTGTCGGCGTCAGCTTATTTTGCTCATTACTGTTATCAACAGAGCCTGAGCATACTAATAATTGCCGCAAGTCAGCTATTTAAAGCCTTAAATTTAAAAATATTAGCAATGTATACAGACAACAAATCAAAATTATGCCTTTTAAACAAGAGGACAACAGACAATAAAGCCATAAAACGCAATCACTAAAGTCGCTCGGCGCTTATCTTTCAAGTGTATACAGCAATGTCGCTCAAAGCTTGAGTAAAAACTTTTGCGAATTAAGCTAATCTTAATGTAATCTTAAAATAAATTTAACTTATTACTTGATAATTTTACTAATACAGAGGGTTTTTAAAACAAACTAAGCGGTGACAAGAAAAATAAATGAAGGTATATTATAACTTTTACCTTCATTTATTTTTAAATTATTCCGTTATTTTGTAGTATTCTTAAAAAGAATGTTAATTTTTATTCTAGTATCGCTCAAGGTCATTTCAGCTTGGAGAGTTGCGAAGAATACTGCATTTGTCTCCTCCCATTAATTATTTTAATAAGTCACCAAATATGAGTGAAGCTAATCCTCAGTTCCCTCTAGTTTCTGTTATCATACCTGCTTACAATGCTGATGCTTTCATTGAACGGACTTTAAAATCTGTTCTTTGCCAAACATACAAAAACATCGAAGTTTTAGTTATTGACGATGGCTCAAAAGATAAAACCTTCGAGATCGTTCAATTTATAGCTCAACAAGACTCTCGCGTTGTGCTGATCCAACAAAATAATGCAGGAGTAGCAACAGCGCGTAACTTAGCAATTGAAAAGTCTCAAGGAGACTACATTGCACCTGTTGATGCTGATGATATTTGGTATGCTGAGAAAATAGAAAAACAAGTCAACTGTATATTAAAAGCAGGTGAATCTGTAGGCTTAGTATATTGTTGGTCAATTAATATTGACGAGAATGACGTAATTATTGGTCATTGCCCTACGTCTAAGCTAGAAGGAAAAGTTTATACACCCTTACTGTTCCAAAACTTTATAAGTAATGCTAGTACACCTCTAATTCGACGTACTTGCTTCGATCGTATTGGTGGCTACAATTGTCAATTTAAACAACAATCTGCTCAAGGATGCGAGGATTGGGATATATATTTGCGAATTGCTGAATGTTATGAATTTCGGGTTGTACCAGAATTTTTAGTTGGTTATCGACAAGTAATCGGAAGCATGGCTGGCAACTACAAGTCAATGGTGAAATCCTATGAATTAGTTATAGCAGATGTGCAACAACGACATCCAGAAACTTCAGATAGTATTTATCGTTTGTCTAAAATATTTTACTATAATTATATGCTGGGCAAATTTTATAGTTCTGGTGGTTACTGGAATACACTATTGTGCTTGGTTAAAGCTGTAAAGTCTGACTGGGCTATTCTTACGCGTCCTGGCATGTATGTAATGATAGCTGTTTGCTTGATAAAAATTGCAGCTAATCCAATTACATCTTTGATATGGTCAGACCATCGCTCTTGGCTACAGTTTAAGCAGAAGTTTATTAAAAATGAGCCAAAATTAACTATTGAAAAACTTTATGGGCAAACCGATACTTTAAACAAGCCAACTATCTGGAAGCCATACGATCTAATTTTATGTAGAAGATTAAGTCAAATTAAACAAATTTCTGAAACTACCTGGTAATTTGTAAACTTTTCTTAATATACTTTCATTTGTTTTTACAATAACTGTTTAACTCAGGTTTTAGAAAATTATCTCGATCGCTACTTAGCTAATTGGCGAAATTCAACATAAATCGCTCGTTTCAAGTAACTTGATTGAGATGTTTAAATATTCCTTTGCTTTTAGATTAAAGAAAATAACTCAAGTTGATATTGTCATGCCAGCCAAAATAGCTGCTAGTTTGCTGCATCCATACATTGATGAGTACAGTTGAGTGCTCTCACAATAATATACGATCGCTCACCTCAGCAATTAAGCTGATTAATTGCCATTATTAGCCAAATTTTACTTAAAATCGCTCTTATAGCTGGTTAGGTAAGCTCAACAGCCTATAGCCTAATTCATCTCCCCAGAACGATTCCTTAATAGAGAACAAATTGAGAAAATATAGCTGTCGTGTTTTTATACTCAACTTACTTATATGGCAACTCCCATAGAATTTAATTTATTTGCGCCGTATATCAAGGGAGCGGTTTTAGTTGGCGAATTTTCCGATTGGAAAGATGTACCGATGAAAAAAG
>JACCVJ010000570.1 GCA_013698215.1 Tatlockia sp.
TACGGCTTTGCATTCGTCACGCTACGGACAAGCGATCGCCGCACGGGCAATAAATTCGGGAGCGCTTGCAGATATCTCTACATCAATTATTCGCCCTTTTTATCAAAATAAGTTTTCAGTTTTGGAAACAACTCTTGACCAGAAAATGCCTAAAGATGTACCTTGGTTTCTCCATCGTGGCGAAGGGGCAATTTTTGCCTGGTTGTGGTTTCAAGATTTGCCCATTACCGACTGGGAATTGTATCAACAACTCAAGCAAGTTGGGGTAATTGTCGTTCCTGGGAGTACGTTTTTCCCCGGTTTACGAGAAGAATGGACGCATAAGCAGCAATGTCTGCGAATTAGCCTCACCGCCAACGATGCAGAAATCCAGACGGGAATGGAGCGTTTAGCTAAAGTCACCGAGCAAGTTTATCAAAAAGTAAGTAGTGCAAGTTATGAGTAAAAAAGACATTGAAGTAAAAACTAAAACTCCTAACCTAAAACTCCCCGAAGTAAAAGCTAAAAATTCTTACTTAAAACTTCCTGAAGGCTGGCTGCAAATAGGTAAAATTGTTGCCGCTCAAGGTTTGCAAGGGGAATTAAGAGTTTATCCTGATTCAGATTTTCCCGAACGGTTTGTGATTCCTGGTACGCGATGGCTGTTGCGTTTTCAAGAGGAGGAACCGCAGAGCGTTGAGTTAATGCACGGACGCTATATTGAAGGAAAAGGTTTGTATGCGATCGCTCTTGCTGGCATAACTACCCGTGATCAATCGGAAGATTTGCGCGGTTGCTTATTACTTGTGCCGGAAAGCGATCGCCCAACTTTGGGCGAAGATGAGTATCATGTCCTCGATTTAATTGGTTTAGAGGTGTTCAATCAGCTAACTCAAGAAGTTGTTGGCAAGGTGGTAGATGTGATTGCGGCGGGTAACGATCTATTGGAAGTACAACCCCATAGTGAAGCAAGCCTTCCAGCTAAAAATATGCTAATTCCTTTTGTAAAAGCGATCGCTCCTATAGTGGATTTAGAGAATGGGCGAATTGAAATTGTCCCCCCACCTGGTTTATTAGAACTTAATTGAAGTTTTTTGGATTTTTCAGATACCTATAAGCAAATACTAATAATGGTGCTGCCTTTTTAAGCAGCACCATTAATGCTTTAAACGACCAAATTTTTGATTAAATTACCACAGCGCTCTTACAGGACGGTTAGCTGGAGTAGAGGAAGGTGTTGTGCTAGTAGTTTCAGTGGTTGTTGTAGGGGTTGCACTGCTGTCATTTACTTGGGTAGAAGTCCCAGAAGTTGTAGATTCGGTAGTGGTTGAAGTTTCACCAACTTGACTACTTGTGGCTTCTGCACCTGTGGTTGTACTTGCTTGAGCTAAAGTGATATTTGAAGCCATGGATTGAGCGTCTAAGGTAGCGGAAATTTGCATTCCTTCACGCAAATTTAGACGTTGCAAGTCTGCACTTGACACCATCATTTGTTTGGTCATTCCGTCAGCCATTTCTAAAGTTACGGTTTGCCCTTGAATACTTTTAATAGTTCCACTTACAGTGTTTACACTAGAATTAGTGGAACTTGGCACTGGCTGAGTTTCCATTTGCATAGGCGTTGAACTTGGCGCTGATTGGTTCTCCATCTGCATTGGAGTAGGTACAGGCTGCGTGTTTGTTCTACTTGGAGTCTGTTGCATATCCATCTGGTTCTGCATTTGGCTACCGCTTGATGGAGTTGTTTGAGCGCTAACTGGGTTGATTGATAGCGTGGAGGCTAACATCAAAAGCATCGTGCCAGGTAATAAATTGAGTTGTCGCATAATTTTCAATCCTCAGTTTGATATGATTTGTGAGAGCTTTCTTTAGTCACAACTTATGATTAATTGAATGGTTGATACAACCAACTGCTCTCCTAGAATATAAAGTTTGTCACAAAATATCAAATCTACCCATATATATAGTTTATTAAAATTTGTTCAGCTTAGTTTTATAAAAACAAATCTAGTTATATAGATATAGAATTATATAAAGAAAAGTAGAAGCTAAAAAAGAGTAAAGATAAATTTAGGAGATTGAAAAAATGAGGCAAAATAAAAGTGAAATTTAGGTTTTTATCTGCAAGCTGTTTAATGCTGCTAGGGACAGCAATATTACTAATAAATAATTCGCAACCGCTCACCGCAGAACCGATTGAATCCGTTACAAGCGAGCCGAATAATTCGCTAATAACTCCATTGCCAGCAAGTAATACCGAGATAACAAAGTTAGTTTTAAAGTTAAGCGATCGCCGAGTATATTTATATCAAGGAAATAAACTCACAAAAAGCTATCCAGTAGCCATCGGTAAAGCTGGCTGGGAAACCCCTGTAGGCAGTTATAAGGTGATGGAAATGCAACGAGATCCAATTTGGCAACATCCCTGGACGGGTAAATTAGTTCCTCCGGGAGCAAAAAACCCTTTAGGTGCTAGATGGATCGGGTTTTGGACAGATGG
>JACCVJ010000579.1 GCA_013698215.1 Tatlockia sp.
GCGTTTCCCAATCCCCAACACCTGCGTTTATTTATGTTTGAGAAAGGCATAGAAAGCGAGCTTGAAGAAATTGTCTATGATATGGCTCCCGGCGGCGATCGCATTTTCTAAATACCCCGTCAACAATACGCCCTAGGGCGATCGCTTTAAGTACATTGAGCGGATCTGGAAAAAGTGGCAGCAGGACAGCTTTCAAAAGGCTTACAGCGATGGGATGAGCGGCGTAGCGGAACTAGACTATCTCAAACGATCGTAATTGTTTGTGTCCGCCTAGGAATGTCTGCGTTCTTACCGATTTTTGGCGCTAATCCCTATCTAACTTTTCCCGTTAAGTCTGAAACGCAGTCTAGGAAAGTATTATAGACTTGAGGTAATCTTAGGGGATGGTAGAGAAAATTGAGAAAGTGCAGGTCAAAAATGTTGGAATGGTGGGTAAAAAATTTTGCGAGTTGCCAGTTGGGAGACGAGCGGTTGGACAATCGAGCCTTTTCCATAGGCAAAGCTTTGAATCAGGGCTTTGGGAAAGCCCTCTCAGAAATATTTAAAGGAGCAAAGGAGTTAAAAAGAGCCTATGAATTTTTGCCAACGGGAAGACAGACTTTGGCAAGATAATCAGGCCGCACTGTCAGATGACCATCGCCGCCGCCGAGGAGTATCAAGTTATTTTATCCATAGGGGATACAACCTTTCTGGATTATCGCACCATCAAGGTCAAAAAGGGAGGCTACGGTCCGACGGGGAACGGTGGGAATGGCTTAATCTTGCACAGCGCCTTGGCGATAGAACCCCAGCAAGGACAAACTCTAGGTCTGCTGTGGCAAAAACTTTGGAATCGGGAACACAAGCCTAAGCCCCCCAAAGATGAAACTCCCGAACAGAAAAAACAACGGCACAAAAGTGCTAGAAAAGCTGCCCGTCAAAGACCATTTGCCCAGAAGGAATCTTACAAGTGGGTAGAAGCTATAACTGAGTTGGACAAGCAAGTAGAAGCTTCGACACAAGTAATTCATGTCTTTGACCGAGAAGGAGATATTTCAGAAGTCTTTGAGCAAATGCGTCAACTCAAGCACACAGGAGTCTTGGTGCGAGCTGCCCATAATCGGAGTTTAGACAAAAATAGCGAACGTCTCTGGGATAAGATGGAGTCAGAGCCGATTCGTTTTACACAAGAGATTGATGTTCCGGCCACGGCTAATAGTAAAGGGCGAAAAGCCAAACTAGCAGTGCGATTTTGCTCGGTTAACCTGCGAAACCCTTACCGTTTCGACAATCGTGACCCTTTAAAAGTCTACGCCGTCTACGCTACACAAATCGATTGTCCCGCAGGGGAAACCCCCTTATCTTGGATGCTTCTGACTACAGAAGTTGTGGCAGATGTTAACATGGCTGCCACAATACTGCGTTGGTACACTTACCGTTGGCGCGTCGAAGAATATCATAAAATTCTCAAGTCTGGGTGTCAGAGCGAGCGCTATCGGCTGGCGGCAGTGGGTATGAAGACTTTGTTGGGCTTTTTAAGTGTCATCGCCGTTGAACTGTTACAGGTCACTTATCTCCATCGGACTCAACCTGATGCTCCTGCCCAAGAAATCCTCAATCCCGTTCAGCTTAAAGTTTTAAAAGCCGCATCCCCTATCAAACTGCCCAAGATTTTAACAGTTACTTGGGCAGTGGAGACTGTTGCTTATCTGGGGGGCTATCTCGAACATCGTCGTAAGACTCCCATTGGTATCCAAGTTCTGTGGCGCGGTTGGTTAAAATTACACGACCTTTGTGAAGGCTGGCAGCTTGCCAGAGGCACTTAACGGGAAAAGTAAGGTAGGTCTACAAGTCCTACTCCAGTACCTTGTTCCTGCTGTAAAAACGCTTGGCGATTTGAACGAGCAAGTCCGCCACGAAGATCTAAAGTAATTTGCACCGATTGCTCAAAATTTTTGATAGCTTCAGACGGTCGCTTAGTATCTCGAAAGACTTCACCGATGTTCCTCAGAGTTATAGCTTCCCCGGCTCTGTTGCGAACTTCTTTTGTAATCGGCAAGGATTGATTGTAATACTTTAATGCTTTTTGCGGTTGCCCGATGTTTTTGTAGACTCTACCGATGTTATTGAGCGTTTCAGCTTCCAGGTATCTGTTGCGAACTTCTTTTGTAATCGGCAAGGATTGATTGTAATACTCTAGTGCTTTTTGTGGTTGCCCGATGTTTTTGTAGACTCTACCGATGTTATTGAGCGTTATAGCTTCCTGGGATC
>JACCVJ010000359.1 GCA_013698215.1 Tatlockia sp.
ATAAAAGAATACTGCACCCCCACCTAAAAAAGGCTCGTAATAATTGGTAAAACTTTGCGGAAAGTAAGGAATATATTGTTCAATTAGTTTACTTTTTCCACCTGCCCATTTTAAAAAAGGGCGATAATGCGTAGATTGTACTTGTAACATTTATTACTGCTTACCCTCGATTTTCTTTATATCTAGTACAGTTCGTTACCAAAATAAACAACACTATTAACACGCAATTGCTATAGTAAAATATTGAAAAACCTTTATAAAAAGATATGTTTGACGGATTTTGGGACAATGTATCGCGTTACCCACGCTATTTAGTAACAATTATATTGGGAGTTGCTATCAATGCCTTTGCACCCCTAGCGCCTCTGTTTAAAAATCCCGCTAGTGCGATCGCTCTTATTAGCTTACTATTTGGCGTAATTGTTTTTGCTGTCTTTACCCTCCGCGCCATGCTGGGTTTAGGTACGGTATAGACTAGATTTGAATAATACAACCACAATCAGGAGTTAAAATAACTATGTCTACAAACCGTCGCGTTTCTCGCGTTGCCGAATTAATTAAACGCGAGGTTAGCCAAATGCTTATCCACGATATTAAAGATGACCGTGTAGGCGCAGGTCTAGTCAGCGTAACCGATGTAGTAGTATCAGGGGATCTCCAACACGCCAAAATTTTTGTCAGCGTCTATGGTAGTGAAGAAGCAAAAATCGAAACAATGGCAGGACTTAAATCCGCCACAGGCTTTGTACGTACCGAATTAGGGCAAAGAGTCCGGTTGCGTCGAACTCCAGAAGTTATATTTCAAGAAGATTCTTCCATCGAACGGGGTACTAAAGTATTGTCATTACTTAACCAACTAAACCACGATCGCCCCGCCGATGAAAATTTAGATGAGGATGAGGATCAAGACGAAGACGAATAAGTTTTGCAGTAAAATAGCTGAGTTTAATTATTTAGGTAAGTTCCGATTATGTCCGCATCTCTACCTGATATAGACACTCTTACCCTAGCCCAGCAAGTCGCCCAAATGGTTGTAGTCCGTACCTGCGGCTACTTGTTCGACCATCAAATTCCTTATCCAGACTGGGAAGCAACCAATGCAACTATGCAGCATTTGGTTGAATTGGGAGTTGGGGGGGTAATTTTCTTAGGCGGAAGTGCGGCGGAATTAGCTTTAAGAAGCCAGCAAATGCAAGCTTGGGCAAAAATACCCTTACTAATTGCGGCAGATATAGAAGAAGGTGTTGGGCAAAGATTCCCTGGTGCTACTTGGTTTGCACCACCAATGGCAATTAGTCAAATTGCCCGTACTAATCCCCACATCGCCCAGAAATACGCCGAACAAATGGGCGCTATTACTGCCACCGAAGCTTTGGCAATTGGCATTAATTGGATACTTGCGCCAGTAGTTGATGTCAACAACAATCCCGATAACCCAGTAATTAACGTCCGAGCTTTTGGGGAAACTCCATCCGTTGTTAGCGCTTTAGCCAATGCTTTTATTAAAGGTGCAAAAGCTTACCCGGTACTCACCACCGCCAAACATTTCCCCGGTCATGGCGATACTACAACAGATTCTCATGTCGATTTACCTGTTATCCCTCATTCTCCCAACCGCCTAGCAGAAATTGAACTAGCGCCCTTTACAAGCGCGATCGCATCAGGGGTAGATGCTGTTATGAGCGCCCACTTACTGATCGAGTGTTGGGACTCACAGTACCCAGCAACCTTGTCTAAGCCCATCTTAACCGGGCAATTGCGCGATCGCCTAGGGTTTACAGGCTTAATTGTCACCGATGCGTTAATGATGGATGCGATTTCTAAACGTTACGGAATTAACGAGTCTCCCGTTTTAGCTGTAGAAGCTGGGGCAGATATTCTACTCATGCCCTCCGATCCCGAAGGTGCTATCAATGCAGTGTGTGAGGCAGTCAAGAGCGGTCAGATTTCGGCGCAAAGGATACGGGAGTCGGTAGCACGAATTTGGCACGCCAAGAGCCAGGTAGGAGGCATAAAAATAGAGCCAAGTAAGATTGCTCTAAAACTAGCTAAACCAGAATCTTTACTTGCTGCTAGTCAAATCTTGCGTTGCTCCCAAATAGTTAGCGGTAACTTTCCTCTACTACCATCTCTCAACGGACGCAACTTAATTGTTGTAGACAATTTACTCGGTAGCAACAAGTTTTTAACCGAACAAAGCCCAGCCGTTGCTTTACCTAAATCTCTTGGTTATACTACGGTGTTATGCGATCGCCATACGCCTTTTGACCCAACTCCAGAAACCGACAACTTACAAGCTTTGCTGCAACTATTTATTCGTGGTAATCCTTTTCGTGGTAGTTCTGGCTTGACACAAACAGGCATAGATTGGTTTAAGAAATTATTAAGCTCTAACAACTTACAAGCTTTAGTTATTTACGGTAGCCCTTATATTCTCGAAAAGCTTACGCCAGCTATTCATTTAGAGATCCCTTGCATCTTTTCCTACGGACAAATGCCTCAAGCACAAACTGTTGCTCTGCACCTCTTATTTAATAAATAACTTTGCTCTATCTAAAGACGTATTTTATTTGTGGCTGGCTGCGTTAATTATTAAGTAGCAAACCTGCTAAAAACTGCTTAACCCCTTTAAAACTCTAAAAATACCCCAAAAATAGATTTATTTACAGCTAGTACCACAAATAATTTTTAGTTGAGTTTGTCAACGTTTGCTGACTTTATCAATATATCTTAATATAATAAATAGGAATATAGCGCCACAATGAAAACAATTCAGTATAAAGAATTACAAAACTGTGGCTACTGAGGCTGATTTTAATAATGTTTGTTAGCCTGGGGAGTATTCAGAGTGA